>CAZUWA010000010.1:25097-44485 GCA_964623895.1 uncultured Lachnospiraceae bacterium
TTATTGTATCATATTTTTATCATTCTGTCTCTATTAAAGCGAAAAAAACTTGATTTTCTTTCGAAAATGCGGTATAATAAACTATACTTGAAGGAGGAGAGCGGAAGAATGTCAAATGAATGGGAATACACATTAAAAAAGGAGCGCATTGTTTCTCTTCTGCGTCCTGAACTGCAAAATTCGTTCATTTGTTGCTATGATTCTGTGGATTCCACCAATCATCAGGCAAAACTGGCGGCGGAACAAGGCTGTTTCGGTCCTGCGATCTTTGCGGCAAACAGTCAAACTGCCGGAAGAGGACGGTTGGGAAGAAGTTTTTATTCTCCGGAGAACACCGGGATCTATTTTTCATTTCTCTTTTCTTCTGCCGCGCCCTTAGCGCAACTGACTGCTGTCACTCCGGCTGCCGCTGTTGCCACATCCATTGCTATTGAAAAGAATACCGGTAGATCACCCGGTATCAAATGGGTCAATGATCTCTTTTTAAATGGTAAAAAAATCTGTGGGATCCTTACTGAGGCTGTCACCTCAGAAGAAAGGAAAGTGCGTGTTATCGTCGGGATCGGTATCAATCTGTATACTGCCGATTTCCCGGAAGAGATCAGAGAGAGCGCAGGGGCGATCGGACAGGCGGTCGACAGAAATGCGCTCATTGCGGAGATCGTCAACAGATTGTATGATTTTTTTCTACGACCCGAAAACAGAGCTTTTATGAAGGAGTACACAGCACGTTCGATCGTGATTGGGAAATCTGTACAACTGCTCCGTGGGGAGGAAGTCATCAAGGGTGTTGTCCTCGGCTTTGATGCGGACGGAGGGTTGTTGCTTGATACAGGGGATGCTTCTCCGCGCTTGTTTACAGGCGGGGAAATTTCATTGCGCCTTGACTAAAATTGGTATATTCCTGTTCTGTATGTCATAAAAATAAAAGGCGGATCGACTCCGCCTCTTTATTTAGTCTTCTTCCTCTTCTTCGGTGACTTCGCAGCCGGCATCATCTGACTCTTCGTCCGAAGCATCCAAGACCATATCGTGGTTCAAAACAGCGATCATCTTCTTGAACTTTTTGTAAATGTAACTGCCGATAATCGCGATGGCGGTGATCAGCCCAAGGATCGCAAGGACGACTACGACCGCTTTCAGAACTTTAGATTCCTTCTTTTCTTCCATCTTCTTGCCCACCCTCTCCTAAAAATCTTTCTATTGTTAGTATATCATATTTTTTTTCTTTTGTACAGTAGAAAAAACGAAAAAATTGCGAAAATTGTAAAAAAATCAAAAGGATATTCAAAAAGAAGAAAAACAGTTGACAAAATCGAATAAAAGATTTATACTATATCCGTGTAAGAAGGAAAGGAGACACACGATGATCAAAATGGTGTTGACCGGACCGACCGGAAGCGGAAAAGGGTATATATCCGCGCTTCTTGAAGAAAGAGACATTCCAACGTTGGATACCGATCGTGTGGTTCATGATCTCTACTGCAATTCTGCCTTTATAAGCAAATTATGCACCTTGTTTGGAAATGGGATTCTGACGGAAACGGGTGAGATCGACCGTAAAACGTTGGCGGATTTGATTTTTACAGATCCTTCTGCAAAAAAAGCGCTTCTGTCGATAGTGTATCCGGCTGTTCGTGCGGTATGTGCCGAATTTCTTCTTCAAGCGGAACATTCCGGTAAAAAAATGGCAGTCGTTGATGCTCCTCAGATCTTTGAGGCAGGTTTTGATTCGGATTTTGATCTAACGGTCTGCGTTATTGCACCAAAAAGAGAACGCCTTGCACGTATTTTGAGTCGCGATGGGATCACTGTCGAGGATGCCGATCGACGTATGACAAATCAAATGTCGGATGAAGAGTATCAAAGACGGTGCATGGTTACCCTTTATAACGGGCAAGGAGACGATATCATCGCTCAAATCGACAAGCTCATTGGAGGGATGGTATGAAAAGGCGCCAAGGAAAAGATGTTTTGCAATATCTTACGGCAGGTATACTGTGTATAGCGGTTACGGTGATCTTGTTGGTTGGGTGCTATTTTATTGTTAACGAACCGCGGCTTCCGAGTGGGCATAACAAAGAAGATCTTCCTTATGAAGAGGAGATTTACAAGGCAAGCGAAAAATACGATGTCGAACCTGCGCGTATTTATGCTGTCATACAAGTCGAGAGCAGTTTTAGGGAAACGGTTGTGTCAAAGGCAGGTGCTATCGGGCTGATGCAGATGATGCCGGACACTTACGAGGAGCTCTGTAAAAACAGAGGCTGTCAGTACGATCCGGAAGATCTGAAAGATCCGGTTGTCAACATTGACTTTTGTACTGACTATTTGCGCTATCTGTATGACCGCACCGGAAGTTGGGAATTGGCGCATCTTGCGTACAATGTCGGTATCGGTCAGGTTACCCGTTGGTTGAAGAATGAAAACTATTCTTCCGACGGAAAAACGCTCCATACCATTCCCAGTGCCATGGGAAAAGAGTATTTAGACCGCATCGAAACGGCGTATGACGCCTATCTTCAGATGATGGAATAAATTTGTTTAAATATACAGAAGAAAGGAACTTAGGATCATGGAAGATGCAAAGAATTTGAAAGAACAGTTATTATTCAAGAAGCAAAATGCTTATGAAGTGATGACCGAAGAAGAGAAAAAGGAAATGGAAGTATATGCCAAGGATTATATGGCATTTATTGATGCTTCTAAAACCGAACGTGAAGCGGTTGCGACCGGTATTGCGATGCTGTCGAAAGCAGGATACCAACCTTACACTATGGGTGAGCAGGTAAAAGTCGGTGGAAAGTATTATTATGATAACAGAGGAAAGGCATTGTATGCTTTCCGTATTGGTAGTGAGCCTTTAGAAAAGGGCATTCGTATTTCCGCTGCACATGTTGACTCTCCGCGTTTGGATCTCAAACCCAATCCGCTCTATGAGGATAGTGGTATCGCTTATCTGAAGACCCACTATTATGGTGGCATCAAGAAATATCAATGGTTGACTCTTCCGCTTGCACTGCACGGTGTTGTTATAAAGAAGGATGGCAGTAAGGTGACGATCACCATCGGTGAAGACGACGGAGATCCTATCTTCTACATCAGCGATCTGCTTCCGCATCTTGCAAAAGATCAAGTCGGCAGACCTCTCGGTGAAGCCGTTCCCGGTGAAAAACTGAACATCGTTGTTGGAACGACTCCATTTGATCTTACCGCCGATGGTACTGTAAAACTGCATATGATGCAGATCTTAAACGAGAAATACGGCATTGTAGAGCGCGATTTCCAGTCGGCTGAGTTAGAGGTCGTTCCGGCGCTCAAGGCAAGGGAAGTCGGTTTTGATCGTTCGTTGATCGCAGGCTATGGACATGACGACAGAGTTTGCGCACATCCCGCGCTTTGTGCACTGCGCGATTCGGAATCTTCCGAGCATACGGTGATGGCAATTTTGGCGGATAAAGAAGAGGTCGGCTCGGGCGGTAACAGCGGTATGCAATCCGGCATTTTCCTTGATATCATGGAAGAGCTTTGCAAGAGCCTCGGTGCAAACTTCAATATTGTCAAAAACAACAGTGTTTGCCTTTCCGCAGACGTAAATGCGGCGTTTGATCCGCAGTTCCCCGATGTGCACGAAAAGATGAATGCTTGCACCATCAACGGCGGAGTTGTGCTCACCAAATATACCGGTTCGAGAGGTAAATCGGGTACAAATGATGCTTCTGCGGAATTTGTAGCGTATGTTGCCGGATTGTTCGAAAGAGAAGGTGTTCTCTATCAGACCGGAGAACTCGGTAAGGTCGATCAGGGTGGCGGCGGTACCGTTGCGATTTATATTTCCACTAAAAACATTGATGTTGTTGACCTCGGCGTACCGGTTTGGTCGATGCATGCTCCGTATGAATGCATCTCCAAGGCAGACCTTTATATGACCTATAAGTCCTTTAGAGTATTCAATATCGGTTAAAATCACTAAAAAACAGGTCTGTGGTGTATTGCCATAGGTCTGTTTTTTAGTGCGCTCGGCATGTGTTAAAGCTTGGCGGTGAAAGTTTCCGAGAATGAGGGAACTTAAAAAAGCTATTGAGCTGTTCCAAACAACTCATCAAATGAAAAACTTGTACGCAGTGGGTACTATGAGATATCCAAGGCGTACAAGTATTTGTATTATATATGATTGAACCGCTTTGTACCAAATTTTGGTTTGAGAGAACAGCGCTTCAATTTGATCTTTTGCGCCAGACACTCGGCGCGAGAACAAAGAGCATGGGATAGATCTCCAAGCGACCGACAAGCATTGCAAATGAGAGTATCAACTTCGAAAAGATCGAATAATCCGCAAAACTTCCGCTCGGACCGACAGCACCAAGACCGGGACCGATATTGTTTATGCAGGCAACGACCGCAGTAAAATTGCTCTCGAAAGAGAATGGCTCCAGACTGATGAAGAAAAAGATACAGACAAAAAGCAGGATGTACAGTGCAAAATAATTTGCCGTGCCACTGAGCGTTGCATCGTCAAGACGTTTTCCTTCAAATTGCACGGTGGAGACCGAACGCGGATGAAGCATTTTGCGCAATTCTCTTGCAATCATTTTACAGAGCATTACCACGCGCGAAATCTTCAACCCACCTCCGGTCGATCCGGCGCATGCGCCGATAAACATCAAAATGATTAGGATCGCTTTCGAAAAACTCGGCCAAAGATTATAGTCAGTGGTAGCATAACCGGTCGTTGTCATAACCGATGCTACCTGAAAGCAAGCATCCCTAACGATATCTCCGATGCTTCCGGTATCTGCCATTTTCGAAAAAATGATGTTTCCCGTAATCAAAAGGGAAGCGCCACAGAAAATGCCGAGATAGGTCCAAAATTCGGTCGAGGAGAAAGCCGCTTTGAACTTTTTGATCAACAGAAGATAAAATATGTTAAAATTGACACCGAACAACAGCATGAAAATGGTGATTACCCATTGAATATAGGGACTGTATTCTGCAACACCTGCGGAACTGCATGAGAATCCGCCCGTTCCCGCTGTAGCGAAGGCATACAGGCAACTTTCAAAAAGTGGCATGCCGCCCAACATCAGAAGAAGAATTAAAACGATAGTCAGCACAACATAGATCAAGTAGAGTATTCGCGCTGTTTCCTTTGTCTTGGGAACGAGCTTTCCAATGATCGGACCGGGCATTTCCGCTCTTAAAACATGAATGGAGCGATCACACATCGAAGGAATAAGCGCGACGATAAACACCAAAATGCCCATACCACCGATCCAGTGAGTGAAACTCCGCCAAAAGAGCATTCCGTAGCCAAGGGCTTCCACATTCCTCAAAATAGAGGCACCGGTGGTAGTAAAACCGCTGACTGTCTCAAAAAAAGCATCACAGTAGTTTGAAATTTCTCCGGAGATCGTGAAGGGAAGTGCTCCTACGGCAGATAGAACGACCCAGCAGAGTGCCACGATCACAAATCCTTCTTTAGCGTAGATGGTTCGGCTTTTTGGTTTACAGGTGATCAACAACAATAAACCAATGATCACCGCGATCAAGATCGTGATCAGAAATGAAAGAGCGTTACGCCATTCGGCATAGATCAGTGAAACGATCATCGGAAGCAACATCAGTCCACCTTCTGCCAAAACGATCTGTCCGGTATAGTTAAAGACCATTTTTCGATTCATTTCTGTTCCTCTTACTTTGCAACGATGTCGGCGAGGTCGTTAAGTAAAATGCCCGAAGCAATGACTACGACGCGGTCATCCGGCTGAATAGCATCATTACCGGAAGGTATGATTGCCTTCCTGCCGCGGATGATGCCGCCAATTAGAATATTTTTCTTTAATTTCAGATCTTTTAATGGGACGCCAAGTACAGGGGCATCATCACTGACCTTAAATTCAATGGCTTCCGCGCGATCGTCCATGAGTTTGTAGAGCGTTTCGACTTTACTGCCTTCTCCGTTTGCAAGAGCACGCGCATAGCGCAGGATCGTCCCGGTGCTGATCTCCAAAGGAGAAACCAAACAGTCAAGACCTATCTTTTCGCCAATGGTATACAGATCCCTGTTGTTGACCTTGGTGATCACCTTTTGATTTCCCTGCATAAAAGCGGAAATTGAAACGAGAAGATTGTTTTCATCGACACCGGTCAATGCCACGAAAGCATCTGTTTCGTTGATCCCTTCCTCTAATAATACATCGCGGTTTGTTCCGTCCGCGTGCAGAATGATCGCGCCGGGAATGGCAGTCGACAGATCTTGACAGCGTTTTTCATCTTTTTCGATGATTTTGACTGCAATGCCGATGTCCGAAAGCATTTTTGCGAGATAAAAGGTTGTTTTTCCACCGCCTAAGATCATCACGCTTTTCGCTTGCTTTTTTAATATGCCGGTCTGTTTAAATAATTTTTGAAGTTCGATGGGGGCGGCAGTGATACCGATACGGTCTCCCGCTTCAATAACGAAATTACCGTCCGGAATGAAGACCTCTTTTCCGCGCTGCACGACGCAAATGAGAAAATTAGCATTGAATTTTTCGCGTAGTTCCTTTACAGACATTCCGCTTTTCAAAACGTCGGTAGTGATCTTGATCTCTGCCATTTCGAAAATACCTCTTGAGAAGTTTTCGATCTTGATTGCAGAAGGAAACTTCAAAATATTGAAAATTTCTCGCGCTACTCGTTGTTCGGGATTGAGGATCATCGAAATGTTGAGCTGTTGCTTCATAAATCCCAAGCCTTTATCGGTATATTGCGGATTGCGCATTCTGGCAACGGTATGTTTAGTGCCCATTTTTTTTGCGAGAAAACAGCAGAGCATGTTGAGTTCGTCTGATTGTGTGGTAGCAATTAAAAGATCTGCGTGTTCCGCACCGGCTTCTACAAGATCATCATAGTCCACACAATTTCCGCACATGGTCATGACATCATAGACATCGGATACTTTTGTAACCACCGCAAGAGAAGAATCCATTGCCGTAACATCATGTCCCTCACTTGCCAGATGTGAAAGAACGGTACATCCGATCTTTCCGCATCCTACAACAATAATTTTCATTTTTATATTCCTTTTGAAAAATCTTATGCCATCGATGAGCGTGATTGATCAATGACGCAACTAATATAGCACTTTTTTTCTAAAATTGCAATAGGATTTAAGAAATATTTGACCTAAAAGGCAATCATCCGTACAGTTTGTCGAAACGGTATTATTTGGTTCTGGCGGCAGATGATCTGTGTGCCTGTTCAGCTTTTAAACATGACACATCCCTTCTCCTTTACATATACTGTAGCGAGCCGCGGGAATACCCACGGCGGAAGTAAAAAGGAGAATTGAATAATGGCGATCACCATAAATAACACAGCAACACTGAATTATAATGGCAATACCGTGAGTTCCAACACTACGGAAGGTCAACTTTTAGATACGCTGGCAGTTAGCAAGGAAGCGGATATTGGCGGATATTACGGTGTGGGTGACAGGATCACCTATCGCATCGGTATTTCTAATACAGGTGAAAGTGCAATAAACGGCGTGAACCTTTCAGATAACCTTGGAAGTTACAACGTTGGAACAACGCCGGTCTACCCCCTTTCCTATGTGAGCGGCAGTTTGCGTTATTATGTCAACGGTGTTCTGCAATCGACAGGTCTGCCGACTATTACCGAAGGACCTCCGATGTCTGTTTCCGATATCAATATTCCGAGCGGCGGCAATGTTTTGCTGATTTACGAGGTGTTGACGACTGCTTATGCACCACAAGCATCGGGAGAGACGATTGAGAATATCGTAACCGCCGATGCGGGAACGTTTGCATCGAGCGACACGGCTACTGTCAACGCCAATGCTACCACGTGCCTGACAGTGGCAAAAGTCATGAGTCCAACAACGGTCACTGACGGTGATACGGTCAGTTATACGCTAGTCATCCAAAATACAGGCAATACCGAGGCTGCGGCAAACAGCGTTTCTGTTGCAGATACGCTCACACCGCCTTTACAGGAGGTCAGTGTGACATTGGATGGAACTCCTCTTGCGGAGACTGACTACAGTTATACCTCGGGTACAGGTGCTTTCAGTATTCCGACAGGTGTGATCACCGTTCCGGCGGCAAGCTGGACACAAGATACCCTTACGGGACTGTACAGCATGACGCCCGGCGCCATAGAGATCATCATCAGCGGCACGGTGTAATAGTGTAATCATTATTAAAAAACAGTTGTTCCGGTATTACCGGAATAACTGTTTTTGTATATTTCTATCGAATTGATTTCACTCTTCGTTTTTCTTAGGAAGCAGAGTAGCGTAATCTTCTTTATTTAAAAGTGCTTCTACAACGTTATTTTGCTCCGCGGTGATATCGCACACTTTCAATGCGGCGTTCAAATACCGTTTGAGTGTGTATTCTTCAAGTGTTTCGCCTCCGTATTCAATGGTGATCTTACTGTTCAATTGATCTGTCTTCAGGGATATTCCGATGCCGTAATGATGATTGACGGTGACAGTGTATTTTTTCACAATACTGCCGACTGTGACTTCGATCGTCTTTCCTACATCTGCCGCTTCAAAGCAAAAGTACAGGATGACACCGCGTTCGTTGACATATGCCATATGCCCTTTGATATCGACCTCTTCGGTCGGGTGAATGCTTTCCGATGGGACAGTAGGCTCTTCACGTGGATCTTCTTCTGCGGAAAGAGTAAAACATTCCGTCATCGGGATCAAAAGGCAAAATGTCATGATGACTAATAAGAACTTTTTGATATGTATCATAAAAAGTATCCTTTCATTTGAATCTCAAAGATGTGTGGCTGTGTATGTAAAACCGTGATTTTAAAACGGCTTGTTGTCGAGAACTATTTTAGCACAGCTTTTCTTTAAAGTCAAGCGCGAATTCACCGGACAGTATGGCATATCTGATAAGTTGAAATAATTCAACTTGCTGTGTAGCGGCGGAGATAATAGAATAATAGTCTTAACAAAATGGTTATACACGATCTGCTCTTGAAATGCAATAGTCTTAATAAAAAACCGCTGAACCTTGTGGTTCAAGCGGTTTAATGTGGAAAGAATAATTACTTTGCAAGAACATACAGTTGGAATGCGAAGAGGTTCTCATTTGCACTGCTGTAATAGTAGGTGGAATAGTTGCTTTTTTCAGCGTACCATTCAATGGAAGCAGGGTCGCCGGACTGACCTTTGAGGGTGGTGCTTTCAATGTAAACCGAGTTTGCAGTGGTAGCGGTTTTGATTGCCCAAACGTTATCGGTGTTTCCGAAGAGGAGTTTTTTACCGGTGCAAGAAAGAGTCTGACCATTGTCGGAAACGAACTGATAACCGCCGGTTGCTTCCTTTACAGTCCAAATAATCTTACTGTTGGTAGTGACGATCTTGCCGTCTGTAACAGTCACAGATTCGCCTGCTCTGTAGTCTGCGAGAGAAGCGTCTGCTTCAGACATAGCCATCTTGGAGCCTGCATTGTAGATGATGACCTGATCGCCATCCTTTAAAGTTGTGGAAAGGGTATAGGTATCATCCTCGGTATCAGGATTTACCGAAGGATCATCCGGTTCAGTCGGTTCGATGACTGTGCCTGCAGGAGCAACATAGATCTGCATTGCGAAGAAGCCTTCGTTAGTGGTGCTGTAATAGAAGGTAGAGAATTCATTGTATAGATTGTACCATTGCATGTAAACGGAGTCGCCTTGATCTCCTTTGACGGTGGCATTTTCAAAGTAAACGCAGTTTTCTGTTGTAGCGGTTTGGATCGCCCAAACATTATCTGCATCACCCAAGAGCAGTCTCCTGCCGGTTGCAGACAGAGTTTTATTGTCGTCAGAGATGAGTTGGATACCGCCGTCTACGGTCTTGACAGTCCAAACGATCAAGCTGTTATTTGTCACGAGTTTGCCGTCCGACAGCGTCATTTTTACACCTTTTCTATAGTTGGTGTACTGCTCGGAGAGATCCTCTTCGGAAACAGCCATCTGAGAAGCTGCGTTATAAATGATGATTTGATCGCCGTTCTTGATAGTCGTTGTGAGTGTAAACTCAACACCGCCTTCGGGATCAACGGTAGGATCTTCTGAAGGATCAACGGTAGGATCGGAAGGAGTCACCGGCTTGATGTCTGCGGAGTTGGGCAAAGTGTAGAGTTGCAGAGCAAACAGTTTTTCATTTGTCTCGCTGTAGTAGTGAGTAGAGAATTCGCTGTACGTATCGTACCATTCAATACAAGCGGCATCGCCTTCCGTACCCTTGATAGTGGTGCTTTCAAGGTAAACGCAGTTTTCTGTTGTAGCGGTTTTGATCGCCCAAACATTATCTGCATCACTCAAGAGCAGTCTCTTGCCGGTTGCGGAGAGGGTCATGCCGTTGTCGGCGTAAAGCTTGAAGCCGCCGTCAACTGCTTCTACATCCCAAACGATCCAACCTGCCGTTGTGGTAATGGTGTTGCCGGAAACGGTAACCGCTTCACCTGCGCGGTAACCGGGCTGTTCTGCGCTGAGATCTTTTTCAGAGACAGCCAAACCGAATGCAGGGCAGTAGAGGATCACGGTGTCCTTATCCTTCAATTCGGTAGCAAGGGTATAGGTTCTTTCAGGATCGGTACCCTGTGCAGATCCGGGAATGTAGCGATTGAAGGAAACGGTAGCAGTGTTGCCCTTTGCATCCTTGATAGTAGCGGTCAGGACATATTCGACCTTTTCAGCGGTGTTGTTTGACACATTCACGGTGTAGGCAGTGTCATTCTTCTTTTCAATGGTGACGTTTGAAACACTTGCAGACCACTCAACCTCATACTTGACGCTTTTGATGGTAAGCACCGCCGTGACCTCATAGGACGCAGCGGTTTTTTCCGGCTCGGTCCTGTACATGGTCTCAAGATATTCCTTTGCAGCGTTCAGACCACTATTGTCTTCTTTTGTTTGGCATCCTGCAAATGCCGTCAACAGCATTGCCAAAACCGCTAAAATTGCGATAATCTTTTTCATTTCATTATCCCTTTCTCAATTTGTTTGTTTTCAGAAAAACGATCAGTCGTTGACGGTGATGTCAGCGGGGGAAAGTACCAAGATCTGATAGTTGCCTTCATAGAAATCTACAACACCCTTGACGGTGATGTTCTTGCCCGCGTAAGCGTCTTCTGTGATGAGAGTACCATCGGAATTGACGAATACGATGGTGCGCACCGAAACAGTGGTGTCGCCTGCTTTACAGGTGAGCGTCATAGCGCCCTTCATCGAACTGGCATCGTTCGTGGTGGTGTAGGTATCAACGACTTGTAGATTTTCAAGGGTCAATGTCGTGCTCATGACCATATCACCGTACTTGTATTCCTGTTCTTCGCCTTCTGCATCGGGAATAACGACATTACCGGTCATAAACCGCGCCGCATCGGTCACAGGATATGCGCCGCTGAAGCCTTCGCCGAGTTTTTGAATGTTTTCCGGATCGTCCGGTTTCATAGCGCGATATTTGAGTCCCGAAACCTGATAACTTCCGCCTGCTTCGTAATACTGAACAGAACCGACGATACGCACTCTGTTGCCCACGCTCAGGATCTCAAGACCGGTGCCGGAAAGATTGAATCCATAGTAGACATATATACCGAAGTAAATACCGGTCTCTTCGTCGTATTCTTCAACATAAACGCCGTTGTTATTGTCAGCTGAAATAATGCCTTCAAATGCGACAGTCTCGTTGCTGTATGCTTCAATATTGGTGCGCAGTTCTTTTAAAGTGATCTCATGCGCAGGTCCATAGTAGAAGTCGGGATCGGGTTGCTTTGAATAGACAGGCTTTTTGAATGCTTCTGCCTGTGCAATGGCAGACATACAGGTCGTGCCGTAACGGTTATTTGCGGAGGAGGAAGCAATCGCATAGCCTTCTTGCAACAGTTCCAGATTGAGATTTCTGTATTCTGCATCTTCAGAAGGCTTATACCAGACCCAAACAAGATATCGGGAACCGGTAGAGTCGGCGTTCCATTTGTCATCATCGGATTCAATGATGATGGAAACGGCATTTTTTAAAGCATTTTTGGTGAAATTGGAAGCGGCTTTACCCCATTCTTCAATTTTACCGGTCGATTCAGGGGTGTTGACGGCAAGATATCTTGCTTTCAAAACGCCTGAATCGGTGATGCTTGTCGGTACATAGAAATGGGTGGTATCACCGTCGATGTAGGTTTTTACGGTTACTTCTTGTTTGAGAGAAGCAGTGGTCATATCCAGTTTCAGTCCTGCTACGTAGTCGATGAATTCTTGATTCTGTGCTTCATCATCCGAATTAGCAGGCTCCTTTTGCTGGCAGCCTGTAAAGACCGCCAGCAAAAAGACCACCGCAAGAAGTAACGATAGAATTTTATTTGCTTTTTTCATAGTTAAAAATCTTTCTGTCATCAGCCGCCATAGATGATACACTGTTGTACGGCATCTTTGAATGCATCTTCGATCTTCTTCTTTAAATCATCACCGGTTTCTGTGAATGTGAGACACTTTGTGAGCAGGTAACCGACCTGATTACGAGCTTCGGAAGAACCGTTGAATGCAGGAGAAGCGTAGTAGTAGTCAGCCTGCTCAAGACAAACTTTTGCGGAAAGCGCAGTGATCTGTGCGCCGCCGTCAGCCTTGCTTAAGAATTCGGCGTAAACCGGATGATCGGCAACAGACTTTAAAACCGGAACATAACCGGAAGCCATTGAGAATTCAGCTTGGAAGTCTACACTGGTGGTTAAGAATTTGACAAACAGCCAGGATGCGATGACCTCTTGAGGATTTTCCTTGTTAAAGATACAAACGGAAGGACCCTGAGAGATTACTTTGGGGTTGTTGTTTGAAGAGGGAATGGAAGTGATGCCGACTTCGAACAGATAATTTCCGTCATTGCCTTTGCCCGGTCTTTGGTAGGAAGCACCAGCGGAAGAACCGATGCACATGTAGCACTTTTCATCAGTTTTAGAAGTAAACAGACCGGATGTATAGGCGGAATACAATTCTTCTGTGGTGACATAACCCTTCTGATACCAAGTTGTAAATCTTTCAACAAATTCACGGTTTTCTTCGGTATTGAAAATGTAGTGATCGCCTGTGGAAGATGTGTAGGGAGTGCCGAGCTGCTCGGTCATAGTGATGAACCAGTTTGCTTCGGAGTCATAGCCGAGCGGGATCGACTTGGGTTTAATTTTTTTGATCTGTGCGCAAACTTCTTCCATCTCGTCCCAAGTGGTGGGGACTTTCAGATTGTTTTCTTCAAAGAAGGTCTTATTGTAATAAAGAACCTCGGTGGATTTGGAGAAGGGCATGGTGTAGGTCAAACCGTCTCCGAACTGCTTACCTTCATCAAGGTATGCTTCAATGAAGTCTGCTTTTTGCTTGTCTGTAAGTCCAAGAATTTCAGTCGTGCCGTCAGCACGAGTAACGGTGATATCGCTTGCCATTAGATCGTCAAGGGTGACGACTGCGCCCGCAACGTTATAAAGAGCAACATGGTCGGGGTAGCAGTAAGCAATGTTCGGCTGGTTGCCTGCTGTGATCTCTGTTTTAATTTGATCACGGACGTCATCATAACTGCCGACCTGCTTAGCCTCGATCTTGATATTGGGATAGAGTTTGTTAAATTCTTGAATGTAAGTATCGAGAACTTCACGAAGATTTGCGCCCATGGTGTGGTCAAAAGTGATGGTCACTTCACTGCCGTCATAGCCGCCTTCCGGGATCTGGAAAGCCGCGATCTTCTTGTTACCTGCGCAAGAAGAAGCGACGACCGCGACGCCGAGAAGCATTGCTGTTGCCAGTAAAACCGCGAGAATTCTTTTCATATGATTTTTCCTTTCAGTTTTCAAATAATATGTTAATAGCCGTATCGACGACTGCTTAACCCTTGATGCCGCTGCGGCTTACACCCTTCATAATGTACTTACGAAGGAATACAAAGACCAGGAACAGCGGGAGCGATACCAACGCAACGGCTGCCATCTGTACGGGATAGTCCGGGATCTTACCTTCCGTTGCCATGAAGGATGCGCCGCGAAGACCGTTTGTGATCAGTTGATGTGCTTCATCATTTGCGACCAACCGCGGCCAAACGTAAGAGTTCCATGAACCCATCATTTTGAGGATGGTAATGGAGATCAACGTCGGAAGCGACAGGGGGATCATGACCTTCCAAAGATATTTGAGGTCGCCCGTTCCGTCAACTTTTGCGGCGAGATAGAGTTCATTCGGAATCTGTAAGAAGTTCTGTCGCAAGAGATAGATATAGAAGACACTTACGAGGAACGGAACGATCAATGCCGTGTAGGTGTTGAGCCATCCGAGATTTGAAACAGTTAAATAGTTGGTGATGGTGAAGAGTTCACCCGGGATCATCATTGTTGCCAGTAGCAATGCAAACAGGGCGTTTTTGCCTTTGAACTCCAGTCTTGCAAACACGAATGCCGTAATAACGGTAATTATAAGCGAGAGAACAGTCGAGACGATGCCGACATATACGGTATTCAAAAACAATTGTCCGAGGTTTGCTGTTTCAAATGCTTCAACATAGTTTTTGAAGTCAAAATACTTTGGAAAAAAGGTCGGAACGGAAAGTGTATACTCATCTAATGTCTTGACGGAGGAGATCAGCATCCAATAGAAAGGGAAGAGTACGATCAGTGCCATTAAAAGAAGGAAGGCATACAGTGCGATCTGCACCAGAACCTTCATAACGGTTTGTTTCACCGTCATTTTCTTCATGTTTCGCTCGTTCATTGTAGTAAAAGATTTAGCCATTTTGTAACCCCTCCTTTATCAGTAATGAACGCTCTTCTTGCTGTACCACAGGTTGAACAGGGTAACAACAAGGATGATCGCAAAGAGGATGAGCGATGCCGCGGAAGCAAGCCCTTCCTTGTTTCCGATCATTTGGGTGACATATCCGACCATGGTCTGTAGCGAATACGGGGCGCTCGCCGGTCCCATTTTGTCGCCGAATACACCGACGATGCTGGTATATTCCTTAAATCCGCCGATGAAACCGGTAATGACAACATATGCGATCATCGGAGAGAGCAGTGGTACGGTGATACGGGTAAAGACGCGCAGTCTGGAAGTGCCGTCGACTTTCGCCGCGTCGTAATACTGTTTGTTGACGCTCTGAAGACCGCCCAACAAAATAAGGATCTTGAAGGGGAGTGCATTCCATACGATATAAACGACCATGACGACCATGTTGGCAAAGTAGGTGGAACCCTGATTCATCCAGTTGATGAAGTATGGGGTATCGGAAGGCTGAATGATCTGCCTTAAAAAGTTGTAGACATTGTTGATGATGCCCCATGAGGATGCGATTACTTCACCGTCTGCGCCGTTACGAAGACCGACGATGTTGAACATGGTCGCAAAGACCATGCCGATTGCGATCGAGTTTGTGACGTAGGGCAAGAAGAAGATGGTCTGTAGGGGCTTTTGCAAGAATTTGATCGAATTTAGACATACTGCAATGACCAGTGCAAGAATGGTAGAGAGCGGAACAGTCAACACGCAGAGAAGAATTGTGTTCTTTAAGTATGTGCCGATATCTGCTTGAAACACTTGCACGAAGTTGCCGAAGCCGACAGTGAAAGTACGACCGACAGACGCGTCCATTCCGTTATATCCCTCAAGGAATGCAACGCAAATAGTATTGATGATCGGATAGATCGTGAACACTGCCAAAAGAAGCAGAGCCGGGGAAAGATAAAGCCAGGCTTTCCATTGTTGTTTCTTATCTTCAACCATGTTTACACCTCAACAAAAATTCTTTCTTCTGTTTCTTTATCGAAGATAAAGATTTTGTGGGGCTTCAAATTGAAGCGTACTTCCTTATTTGACTGATCGATCTTATTGTCTGCATCCACGATAGAACGAATGATCGGATTGGCGGAAGCGGTGTTTTCGGAAACGATGCTGACATCGCGCCCCATGACTTCCACACTGCGTAACTTGCATCCGAGTGCGCCTTTTTCATCAAGAATGAAACCTTCCGGACGAACGCCGACATAAACAGGTCTATCTGCAACACCGGGAACATTCAGAACCGCTTCTTCACCAATATACAGTTTTTCATCTCTCACTTTTCCCGTGAATACATTGATGGGAGGAGTGCCGAGAAATTTTGCAACAAACAGGTTCGCGGGGCTGTCGTAGACCTCCTGCGGTGCACCGATCTGCTGTACCACGCCTGATTTCATAACTACGATGAGGTCGGAAATGCTCATTGCTTCTTCTTGGTCGTGCGTTACGAAGATTGTGGTGATATTGGTCTCTCTTTGAATTCTGCGGATCTCTTCTCTTGTTTGCAGACGGAGTCTTGCATCAAGGTTGGAAAGCGGCTCGTCCAAAAGCAGGACGCGCGGCATTTTCACGATGGCACGGGCGATCGCGACACGCTGTTGCTGACCGCCCGAAAGCTCATTTGGTTTTCTATCCATTAGATCGTCGATCTGAACCATTTGAGCCGCCTTGTATGCACGTTCAAGCATCTCTTGTTTCGATAACTTGTCATTGCCCTTCAAATTTTGAAGAGGAAAGAGGATGTTCTGCTTGACTGTCATGTGGGGGTAGAGGGCATAATTCTGGAATACCAAACCGACGCCTCTGTTTTCGGGAGAGAGTTCGGTTACGTCATCCTCCCCGAAGAAGATCTTTCCCGCGGTTGGCTTCTGAAGACCGCTGATCATGTAAAGTGTCGTGCTTTTTCCGCAGCCGGAAGGGCCTAAAAGACCGATCAACTTACCATCCGGGATGGTGAAAGTGAAATTGTTTACCGCGACGACATCAGCTCCCCCCTTTTTGTTGCGACTGGGGAAAACTTTCGTTAAATTCTGTAATTCAACTTTCATAATGTTCCTTCCATTTTGAATATATTTGTTTTTTTGAAAGCAATTTTGTGATTCCCGTCAATATAACTGTTGGGAAGCGGTTTCGGCGGCGACCTTCTTTTTGTATTCAAGGAGTTGTTCCACTGAATCGAATATCATTTGGCTAGCCATATCTACGGCAACCGTGCCGCTGAGCGCGTCGTGAATGAGATAATTGTTTCTGGTGGCGATGATTAGAATCAATTCGAAGATCGGAATCAAAAGAAATACCGCGATCATGACCCATGATGCCATTCCGAAGTAAAACATGATTGCGATCAAAAGAGGGATCATCGTTTCTATTGCAAACTTTCCGACGAATGTGCGGATGAATAACTGCATTGGGGAAACTGCTACGGAATCAATACGCACCACGGCGATTCCGAAGATCTTTTTGCCCACTGTCATTCCGTTTTTAAGAAGTAACGGAACAACAAATTCCAAGACGGCATAGGAGAGGAAGATTCCGATAGAAGTAATGGTGACTGTCAGACTTAGGATCATTTCGAGAAGCCAGACTGCTTCCTTGTCTTTTTTCATTTCTTCGTCTTTTTGTTGCTCAATTTGCTGTCTTTCTTCCTCGTTTGCATCCTCCGGAATGGGGTGCAATTCCTCATAATAAGTGTACTTATCTGCCATTCGTCTTGCCAAATCATCGTAGCCGGTGATCTCTGCGGCGGCAAACATGAAGCCGGCGGCAAGGACTGCCAACAAGATAATATCAAGTAAAAAGGCAGAAGCCCTTTTCAAAATGCTCGCTTTTTGCAAATCGTAGATCATGGCTCTGCCTCCCTATTATTTATATTATTTAATGACATCATGTGACATACTTCTACCTATATCACACACAATTATAATCACAAAACCGTCACTTGTCAAGGGTTAAAAACCACTCTCCCTTCAAAAACGACAAAATTTTATGTTTTTCACAAATCATTTCGAAATAGTTGGGGTAATGAGGCGAGATTCACAGTGTGCGCGCGATCTGTTTAAGCTCCTTTAGATATAGTTCTTCCGTTGCGAATGAGAGTTTGGTGACGACATTTTTTTGATTTAAAAAATAGCACCAGTAACTGTCATCCGGAACGGACACTTCCACACAGTCTCCTCGCTTCAGATAGTCGTATTCAATATGCAAGCATTCTAGTTCGAGCGGCTTTTTATGTAGCTTGAAAGGCTCTTTATAACAAGTTCCTTCGATAAAAGTCCCCTTTGTATTTTGGGTAAACTTTGCCGTTCCTTGTGCATAGAAAGTATTTCCACCCGGAATGGTCTCTAAGCGCACCTCGTCTTCAAAGAAATAACTGCCGTCCTCGATTTCTTTTTTGACACATTCCCGCTCCCATCTTGACCAGTCCGGAATATGCGAAAATATCGTTTTCCCGTCTGTTGCTTGGAGTTCACCATACTCGGTCATTCTCCAACGTTTGTTGCACACGGTGCAGAACAATTCCGCGCCGGATGAATCGGTTTTGCCTTCCGAGAGACAGTGTGGACATTTATATAATAAGGAATGAAGTCCTTCCGCGCGCCTTGGATGATCAATTAGAATCCTGTTTTCCTTTTGCCAAGCAAAATCATCATATTGAAATGCTTTTTCAATGCGCTCAAAGATCTCGTTTTTGGATAGGGAAACAGCCTCTTCTTCGGTAAGGATCGGAAAAATTTCCGCCTCAGCGTAACTGCCTTTTTCAATCTTATTCCATTGGGGATGAGTTACAAAGTTCCCGTGAATGCGCAGGACGGCTACCGGAACTTTCATCATTTTTACAAGACCTCCCAAAGATCGCGGAAGAAAGGAAGTTGTGCCGTCCAAAGAATACCGTGCCTCCGGAAAGAGCACAAAAACAGTTTTCAGGTCGTGGAGACAATATTTTATGTTGCGAATGAGCGAGAAATCTTGTACATATTTGCGCTTTCCCAAAACACCCAGTGCACGCATCAACGGCTCGGTGTAAGTTTCAAAGCCTTCGATCGTCATCACATTGTTCACCGGTTGAGGGTGGGTTGCTTTCAGCATAAAATGAAAATCCACCATAGAGGAGTGAGTCACGAGCAGAATGTAAGGCTTTCCGTCAAGGTCTTCCATGTTGGTTCTGGTCAACTTTGCATTTCTCTTTTTTAAGTCGGGAAAAGAGATGAGATGTTTAGCGATATCAATTAAGAAACAAGGCTTTTGCGGCTTCTTATTGAAGTCGAAGTGTTTGACTTGCTCTTTTTTGACCGGCTTTTTGACAATACGCATGATGTCCTCCAAAGCAGAATGTCAGTTGTTCGTTTCAGTATAGCATAATTTGATTCAAAAGGCAAGGGGATTTTAAAGATAAGTAAGTGAAACGCTGTGCATCCATCTTACTATTTTACAGTTTCCTTCATTATTTATATATATTGATATACAAATGCCCTGCTCCTCGGCAATCTGTGGCACAAGGAAAAACAGTTAAATGAGTACCGAGAAAAAATATACGAAAAAAGCCGAAAAAATTTCAAAAAAGGTATTGACAAAAA
>CAZUWA010000011.1:0-42883 GCA_964623895.1 uncultured Lachnospiraceae bacterium
GCGTGCATGAATTTGAAAAAGTTAGCCAAATGGAAGAGGAGATCCTCTTCTCCAATTTCATTTTTTGCCTCTTTTTCACTATTCTTTCAAAATATCTTCTCTTCTTTCATACAGAAAAGCGTTTACGCCTCGGGCTTTGCCGCAGTGTGAACACTTTTTGGTCTACGGTCTGATACATTGCTACAGCAATGAAAGGATTTCTCTTAAACTTTTTGGGTTCCTTTCAAATTCTCTCTGTTTTTTCTTTGAAGATAAAAGAGAATACTTGAAAAAAGGTCTTCTTTGTGATAGAATAACAGTGATGATGCGGTATCTATTGTACTCACCCGATGATTTTGAAATTTGCCGAAGGAAAAAACGTTTTGCCTTCGGCAAATTTGGCAAGTCTAAGATATGAGAAAGGAGTTTTTATGATGACCGATGCCTTATATCAAAGTTATTTGCGTATTTTAAAAGAGGAACTGATCCCGGCGATGGGCTGTACCGAGCCGATCGCCATTGCCTATGCCGGTGCCCTTGCAAAGAAAACGTTGGGGGAACTCCCTGCGCGGGTGGAAATCAAAGTGAGCGCCGATATTATTAAGAATGTCAAAAGCGTGGTTGTGCCCAATACCGGCGGTAAGCGCGGTATTGCAGCTGCAGCGGCAGCAGGGATCGTCGCTGGTGATTCGGACAGAGAACTGCAGGTGCTTTCTCCGGTTTCTTTTGGGGATCATCCTGCCATTGAACGATTTTTGAATGAAATTCCATGCCACATTTCAGTCTCGGAAAAGCCGAATGTTTTCCATATTGAGATCACACTTTACGGGAAAGATCATACTGCTTTGGTGGAGATCGCGGGTCATCACACCAATGTTATCCGACTCTGCCGTGATGGCGAGATATTGATGAAGACCGATTATCAGGAGCGCTATTCCGAGCCAAAGGATCGCCATCTTTTGACGGTAGAAGGGATTGTTGACTTTGCGGACATTGTAAAGATCGAGGATGTTGAAGCTGTGCTTGACAGGCAGATCATCTGCAACACTGCCATCGCAGAGGAGGGACTAAAAGGCAATTGGGGGGCGCAGATTGGTAAGACGTTGCTTGGTGCCTATGGAAACGCCATTCATAATCGCGCAAAGGCGTACGCTGCTGCGGGATCGGATGCCAGAATGGACGGTTGTGAATTGCCGGTTATTATTAATTCGGGCAGTGGCAATCAAGGAATAACTTGCTCTCTTCCGGTTATCGTGTATGCGGAGAAATTGAAAGCTTCCAAAGAACAACTTTACCGTGCTTTGGTGGTGTCTAATCTGATGACGATACACCTAAAGACCGATATCGGCAGATTGTCAGCTTACTGCGGCGCGACCAGCGCCGGGTGCGGTGCCGGTGCGGGTATTTGCTATCTGCACGGTGGAAAGGTCGACGAGATCTCACACACAGTTGTCAATGCGGTGGCGATCAATTCCGGGATGATCTGCGATGGTGCGAAAGCAAGTTGCGCAGGGAAGATCGCATCTGCTGTCGAAGCAGGTCTGCTCGGTTGGCAGATGCAACAGCAGGGAACGCAGTTCTATGGTGGGGAAGGAATTGTTAAAAAAGGTGTGGAGAATACTATTCACAATGTCGGACGGGTGGCACGTCTCGGTATGGCGGAAACCGATAAAGAGATCATTCGGATCATGATGGAAGAAGGAGTCAAAACGTGCGATGAGTAATACAAAAAAATGGTTACTGATTCTGTTTGGAAACCTGTGTGTGGCGATCGGTACAGTTTTTTTCATTGTTCCGGGAGGATTCATTACGGGCGGCGCGACCGGTATTGCGCTGGCATTTGAAGCATTTTGGGGCTTGCCGATCTCGCTCGGCATTGCTATTGTCAGCATTACGCTGTTGCTCGTCGGGTGGCTGTTTTTGGGTAAAGAGTTTGCTGCCGGCTCAGCACTTAGTGCGATCAGTTATCCTATTTTTGTTACAATTTGCGAGCTTATAGTCCCGATCATCAACATTACCACTGATTCGGATGTTATCAATTTGGCAGGCAGTATCCTTTTTTACGGTTACGGCATTGCGCTAGTTATGCGACAGGGAGCTTCTACAGGAGGCGTGGATACCATTGCGATTATTTTAAACAGGAAAAGGGGTTGGTCGCTTTCGGCACTGGTCAATCTTTTTGAGTTCTTGACGATGCTCACGCAGTTAAGTTATTCTACGACCGAAGGGATCATGGGCGGTATTTTGGTTACTGTTTGCTATACCTATCTGATGAATCATTTGATCACGCAAGGAAACAGCAGGATACAGGTGATGATCTACAGCGACCGCTATGAAGAGATCTGTCGGTATATTGACACTGTTCTTGACCGCGGTTGTACGCTGTTTTGTGTACAGGGCGGATATCAACGGAAAGATAAATTTGCCGTGCAAACCATTATTCACTACAGAGATCTTTTTAGGCTAAAGAAAAATGTAAAGGAGGTGGATCCGGAGGCATTTCTTATTGTCAGTGAGGTCTCGGAAGTCGGCGGCAGAGGCTTCAGCCTTCAAAAAAAGGATGTTGCGAAAGAGTAATACAATATAAAACAATAATTTATCAATTTATCACGAAAGGATGATCGTATCATGCGTAAAAATTTCGGTTCTCACAGTTGGCTTTACCCTATGCCGGTTCTGATCGTCGGTAGTTATGATGAAAATGGTATGCCCAATGCCATGAATGCGGCTTGGGGCGGCATTTATGACACCGACACGGTGATGGTCTGCTTGGCGGATGATCACAAGACCACAGAAAACATTAGGAAAAATGGGGCTTTTACCTTGAGCTTCGGTACGGAAAACACAGTTGTTTCCTGCGATTTTGTCGGAATGGTTTCGGGAAAAGATTGTCCGAATAAATTTGAAAAAGCAGGCTTTCATGAAGAAAAGAGTACTTTTGTCAATGCACCGATCATCAAGGAATTGCCGATGAGTGTGGAATGCAAACTTCTGAAATTCAATGAGGACGGCATTTGTATCGGCAAGATCGTCAATATTTCTGCGGAAGAATCGGTGCTTGATGAAACCGGAAAGATTGACCGCAATAAACTGGCGCCGATTTGCTATGACAGTATCAGTCACCAATATTACGGTGTGGGACAGAAGATCGGAAATGCCTTTTCCGATGGCAAAAAACTAAAAAAATAAACTGTTTTCGGAAACAGGAGGAAATACCAAATGAATTATGACGTTGTAGAAGCTGTGATCAAGATTCCTTACCGTTCCCGAAACAAATATGATATTGTCAACGCCACGGGGCGCATTCGCTTTGATCGGATTTTGTATTCCGCTATGGGGTTATCCGATCGAATACGGATATTTGTAAAACACTTTTGCGCCGGATATTTTGCTCATCTGTACTGAACCGACCTATCCCGGCTGTATTGTGCAGGCGTGGGTCTTGGGTTATCTTCTTTTTTTGCGTTCTCGGTAACATCAAAAAAACGATCCTGATCGATCGCTTGTTTCAAGCGTTCGGTTCGGATCGTTTTTATATAGTTTTTAGATCTCCGGAATCTCGACCTCTACCTCTTTACCAAGGCGAGCGGATTTGATGATATGATCGATGATCGCTTGGTTGTAAAGGATCTCTGAGGTGGGAACGGGTGCTGTACCGCTATTCTTGACTGCATCAAGGAAGGAGCGGACTTTGTTGTAGAACAGTCCTTTCGAAACGGGCGGGCAGAGTGGAATGGTGGTTTCAACGTGCGCACCTGCAACATCGTGGTACAGTGTCATCGGACCGCCGACAGAGCCATTCCAGCATTCTGTGGAGGGAATGCGCAGCGCACCATCTGTGCCCAAAATAACAGTGTCGCCCGGGGTATTGAGGTGCATTGCCCAAGAAATACGGAAGTCTAAGATGATATCTCCTTCCAACCGGACGAATGCCGCGGCAAAATCTTCTACATCAAAACGGGCTGCATCCTTACCGTTGTAAAGTGGATTCGTACCAAAGTAATTGGAAGTATAACCACTTGCAGTCAAGGGCTCGGGATAACCGATGGCATGGAGAACCATGTCAAGAGAATAGCAACCGATATCGCCCATTGCACCGATACCTGCGGTCTTATCCTCGATGAATGTGCTGTTCGGGATGCCTCTTCTTCTGCCGCCGCCTGTCTGAATGTAATAAATCTTTCCAAGTACACCCGAATCAACGATCTTCTTGATCATTTTCATATTGTTATCCATACGCGGTTGGAAACCAATGGACAGAATTTTTCCACTCTTCTTTTCTGCACGCACGATTTCGACAGCCTCTTCGGTGGTAACGCACATTGGCTTTTCAAGAAGAACATTGACCCCTTTTTCGAGCGCGTAAATTGCGCATTCCGCATGAGTACGGTTGTAAGTACAAATAGAAACAGCATCTAGTTCTTCATTATCGAGCAGTTCCTTATGGCTGGGGTAAAAACGAACCCCTTCCACACCATATCTCTTCATGAACTTTTCTGCCTTGCCGGGAATCAGATCTGCTGCGGCAACGATCTCGATATCTTCCATCTGTTTGAGCGCCTCAATGTGTGCCTCCGCGATCCAACCGGTACCGATAATGGCAACTTTCAGCTTTTGATCGACCTTCTGCTTTTCTTCGACAATAGTCTGTGTAAATTGATTTAAAACTGCATCTGACATGATTCTACCTCCTTATAAACTCTTTAAATATTCAATACTCATCTTTGCACATTCCATCGAGGTCTTGCCCATCGATGGATCGTCCTGTTCGACGACCATCCAAATACTGCCCGCTTCTTCGGCGGCAGCAAGAATTTTCGGAATGTTCTGTGCGCCATATCCGACAGGGCGGAAAGAAAATGCTTCTTCATCCTTTGGCTGATCCTCTTCGTTAAGACCGATCAACGCATATAGATGTGTCGGCTTTTTGCCGGGCATCACAAAATCTTTCAAATGTACGATCGGTGCCCTGCCGGCATACTTTTTAAGGTAATCCGACGGATCTTCTCCTGCTACATTCACCCAACAGCAGTCCAACTCTGTTGCAAGAAGATCTGCGGGGATAGTAGAATAGATATTGTCAAATCCATATTCTCCGTTTTCAAGGCGTACAAACTCAAAATCATGATTGTGATACAACATCTTGATACCGTATTCCTTTGCTTTTTCGGCAACAAAACGGACACTTGCGAGCGTATCGGCATAGCCTGCTTCGCCCGGTCTTCCGCCTGCGCCGATATACGGAACGGCAGCGAACTTACAGCCGATCTTCCGATAAGTCTCAAAAATGCCGTCCGGATCCGCCGCCATTTCAGCAAGCGGAATATGTGCAGACACTGCGGTCAAATGATATTTTTCAAGAAGAGCCGCTACCTCCTCTCCGCTTTTTCCATAAAGTCCGGCAAATTCCACACCATCGTAACCCATCTCGGCAACTGCAGCAAGAGTGCCTTCAAAATCGCACGCCATCCGGTCACGGACCGAATAGAGTTGCAATGCGATTGGAAATTTCATAAAAATCCTTACCACCTTTCGAAAATAATCCGTATCGGTACTTGAATTATAAGTCAAAATATGCTATAATACAAGTCAAAAGAAGACGTTTTTAAGACATTTATTGCCTATTTTAAAGAGGAACAGCCATGCCCTATTACGAATATCTCGGCAATATTTCGCGCTGTACGATGGGAACAAGACTACAATACAGCGCTCATCGCCACAGAGAGATCGAACTGGTGCTGATGCGTACCGGCAGTTCGACTGCCATCATCGAAGGAACGCCTTACACCGTCAATGCCGGAGATGCTCTGCTTATTTATCCCAATCAACTACACCAATACATATCCCATCAACCGGAAAATTATATCCTTCTGATCATCCCCGCAAACATTTATAATGACTATATCGATCGCATCGAAGGGCATTTGCCAATCTTTCCGATCGCGCGCGGTGCGGCGCTTCCCGATACGATGTTGCGAACCCTTGCCGAAATCTGTTTGCAAGTGAATGCCCAGGAAGATTACCAACAGCATAAATGTTTGATCGGCGCGTTGTTAGGCGCAGTGCTGAATCTTTTTACTTTAAAAAAAGCGGAGACCAATAACAGTTCCCTCGAAAAGATTTTGATGTACTGTGACCGACATTATACCGAAAATATTACCATCAATCAAATGGCAAAAGAATTGCCGATGGGGAAGTACTATATCTCTCACCTTTTTAAAAAACAGATCGGAATCGGATTAAATGACTATATCAACACTCTGCGTATTGAAGCAGCGCAGAAATTGCTGATCACTACTGAGTTTTCGATCACTGAGATTGCATTTAACGCCGGTTTTTCTTGTCCACGCACCTTCAACCGCGTTTTTTATAAGCAACTCGGCATGTCACCGAGAGAATATCGCAAAAAATATCGGAGGGATGCAATATGACGGAGGCATTACATCTGCAGCCGATCGCATATCTCCACTGCGATTTTTCCGAAAAATTCGGCTTGCCGCGACAGAGTGGACGAGTGAAGAGTCTTGTGGGCACGGTCGTTTTCGAAAAAGAGTATTCGGTGTTGGCAGCAGTACGCGGTATAGAGGATTTTTCTCACATTTGGCTGTTGTGGGGATTTTCCGGCTTTGAAAACAAAAGTTGGTCTCCGACTGTCCGCCCACCGCGTCTTGGTGGGAACAGGCGCATCGGAGTATTTGCCACCCGTTCTCCTAATCGTCCCAATCCCATCGGTATGACCGTTGTGAAACTGGAGGAGATTCGGCGCAAGAACGGACAACTTCAATTGATTGTATCCGGAATTGATATGATGGACGGCACTCCGATCTACGATATCAAGCCCTATATTCCCTTTGCCGACAGTGTCAAAGACGCTACCGCCGGCTTTGCAGGAGAAGGGGAGAATTATCATTTGGAAGCAGACGTTCCGGAAGAACTGCTTCAGGAGATTCCGGAAGAAAAAAGAACACCTCTTCTTGAATGCCTAAAAGAAGATCCAAGACCTGCCTATCAAAAGGATGAACGGGAATACGGCATCAGTTATGCCGGTTTTCAGATCTCCTTTTATGTGGAAAACAATAAAATCATTCACCTCACCGGGGTGGAACGGAGGAACAACAAATGAAATTGCTATTCAACAAACGGGACTTCAGTTGGGGAAACAGCTACAACATCTTCGACGAGCAGGGCAAGACCCGTTATACCGTCAAGGGGGATGAGGGGACACAAAAGCTGATTGTCAACGATTCTGTTGGGGAGGAACTTGCGAGCATCGTCAAATCCGGCTCAAAATATGCACTGTACATCGGTGACCGTCAGGTTGGAACTGTCAAAAAAGCGTTTGCGCTCTTTAAGACCAAACTTTCAATCGAACTGCGCGACTGGGAAGTCGAAGGGAGGTTTGAAGAATGGGAGTACACTGTCCGTTCTCGCGCGTGGGGAGAAGTTGGTAGAGTGGAGAAGAAGATTTGGAAGGATACCGATTGCTATTCTATGGAAGTAAAGAATCCCGACCTTGCGATCGACGCTCTTTTGGTCGTTCTTTCGATCGAAGCGCTCTTTGGTGGAAAAAAATAATGTTTTCAAAAAAACGGTGGAAGCAGATGCTTTCGCCGTTTTTTGAAGATTCATTTCCAATATCGAATGTTTAGTGCATATAACATGCATTGCAGTCATGATCATATGGGAAAAGACTGCGATCATATTCGATTCCTTTTTTATCGTAATGTTTGGTGGCGACATAAATCATAATCATGCGTTTCGCAAAGCGAAACTCGGTCGTAAAGTCATATGGCTTCGAATCGAGCGAATCGCAATTCCGCACAAGTTATTCCTCTGCAAACCCGGGCGTTGACAGATAGCGTTCCCCAGTATCTGGAAATATTACCACGATTGTTTTATTCGCGTTTTCCTGTCTTTTTGCAAGTTCTACGGCAGCCTGCAGGGAAGCGCCCGAAGAGATGCCCACCAAAACGCCCTCATATATTCCGACCGCTTTTGACATGGCAAAAGCATCTTCGTTTGTGACTGAAATGATCTCATCCAAAATATCGGTATTCAGAATGTCCGGAATAAATCCTGCACCGATGCCTTGGACCTTGTGTGATCCGGCTATTCCCATAGAAAGTACGGCAGAGCTTTTTGGTTCGACCGCAACGATCTTTACATCTGACTTTACGGTTTTTAGATATTCGCCAACCCCTGTTACAGTTCCGCCCGTTCCGACGCCGGCAACAACAATATCGACATCGCCGTCGGTATCGGCAAAGATCTCCGGTCCGGTCGTTGCGCGATGCGCTGCGGGGTTGGCGGGATTTGTAAACTGTCCCGGTATAAAACTGTGTTCGATCTGTTTTGCCAGTTCTTCCGCCTTGGCAATCGCGCCTCGCATACCCTTTTGCCCGTCTGTTAATACAACTTCCGCACCGTAGGCTTTGATCAGTTGTCGGCGCTCCTTGCTCATGGTCTCGGGCATCACTGCGATCATTCGATAGCCTCTTGCTGCTGCCACGGAAGCGAGCCCGATTCCGGTGTTTCCGCTCGTCGGTTCAATGATCACACTTTCGGAAGTCAGTAATTGCTTCTGCTCTGCATCATCAATGATTGCTTTGGCAACACGGTCTTTCACCGAGCCTGCGGGGTTAAAATATTCCAATTTTGCGAGAATTCTTGCGTTTAGACCATATTCCTTTTCGATATGCGTCAATTCCAAAAGAGGCGTCCTTCCAATCAGTTGGTCTGCTGATGTATAAACCTTCATAGTTTTTGCTCCCTATATTTTTTTGATAGTCCTTGTCGCTCGGCAATATCTTTTAGTGCCCCAAAGCCTTCTTTTTCATTTTCTGCCAAATCGATCATCATGCGAAGGGCATATCTTCCTCGTGTTGAAATCATCATAGTTTACACCGCTTTTTAACCTATTGTACCATAAAGCTAAAATACTTGCAAGGGCATTTTGGCGAATCAAGATTCTACACACATTGTACTACAGGTTTGGTAGGTTTTCAAGACGATTTTTGATTTCTCATTAGATAACTTTTTCGGTATGCTGTCCAAACAACAGAAAAACGAGTGATCGATCATCCGCTTTTGGTCTTGATCGTCGATCATATTTTTTCGGTTGTTTTTTTGTATGAGAGCCGGGGCCATGTTGCTCAGTTTGTTTCGTAGCCAACGATCAGTCCACCGCGTTCTGCGTAAAAGGAGCAGAGCAAGGTTGTTTCCCTGATGGTCACTCGTGCATTTTTCCACTTTTCCACCACATGCGCCTTCATATTCGTTGCCAAACTGCGATTGTTGTTATGGTAAACCGATAGCCAACCGCCCAAATAGTTTGTTTTTTCCAGTTCGGAAAGGAACGCTTCGATCATTTTCTCTTCACCCTTAACTTTGTGGACAACCTTGATTGTTCCTTCATCAGATCCCTTGCAGATAATGCGGATATTCAGTTTTCCTGCCACAAAGCCAACAATGCGATTCATTCTGCCGTTTTTGACAAGATTATCGAAATTCTTTAATACAAACACTGTTTTGGTACTCTCCTTGTACGACTCCAGTTCGGTGCAGATTTCCTCAAAGGGTTTTCCGGTGGCAAACAGTTCCGCGGCCTTTTCGGCGATCATTCCGCATTCCGGTCCTGCTGCGCAACTGTCAAGAATGTATATTTTCTTTTTGGGGTGCTCGGCAAGTACCATGCTTTTTGCTACCGATGCACTACCGTAAGAACCGGAAAGATTTTTAGAAATGGTCAGCGCAATAACATATTCCCCCTCCTCAAATGCTTCCGCCCAGATACCTGGCGACGGGCAAGCACTCTTTCCCACCGTGGAGGAAGCGGCGCACGCTTCCTCCATTTCGGCAACGGTGGAGGAGCCATCGTCGATGAAAGTTTTTCCGTTTGCAGTGATGGAAAAGGGAATGCGGATATATCCGGCGTTCTCCGGAAGTTTGCTTACATCAAAATAGTCGCAGGAAGAGTCTGCGACAAGCATGTATTTTTTCATTTTTTGCCTCGATTCTTTTTAAAAAAGCTCTTCGATTTACAGTACAGCACAATGAAGAGCTTTTGTTTTATCTTTTCATGCAGTTTATACCCGTTTTTCTTGAAAAGTTACACGAATACGAAAAATAATATGCGTTTTGGCGAACGATAGGAAAAATATCAATTTTTGGAAAGGTAGCAGAAAAAGATCGTCTGAGTTGCTTGATGTTTCATAACGAAGATTTCAAATGCAAAATGAAGTCACATATCGAAACGAAAATGTCCCAAAAGTCTATTGGGCTGTTACAGGTAGTGGTCTGAATTCTACCTACTCGATGTTTTGGAGTATTTGGACATCAAAAAGCAGAAATGCCGCTCTCGCGATCTTGCAAAAACGGCATTTTCCTTGATATTCTCTTGTTTTCTCGCTTTTTGAGAAAAATGTGATTATCTCTTGGAGAACTGAGGTGCGCGTCTTGCGGCCTTGAGTCCGTACTTCTTTCTTTCCTTCATACGAGGGTCTCTGGTTAAGAAGCCTGCTTTTTTAAGAGCTGGACGAAGGGATTCGTCGCTCTTAACCAATGCTCTTGCGATGCCGTGACGGATTGCGCCTGCCTGACCGGTGATGCCACCACCGCTGACGAGACAGATCACATCATATTTGCCGGTAGTGCTGGTTACGCCAAAAGGCTGGTTTACAATCAGTTTCAGTGTACCAAGACCGAAATAGTCATCGATATCACGTGCATTGATCGTGATTTTGCCGGTGCCGGGTACAAGGCGTACTCTTGCGATAGAACTCTTTCTTCTGCCCGTTCCATAAAAATAGGGCTTAGCACTTGTATATGTCATCCTTTATTACTCCTTTCAGCCTTCGTATGCAATCGGCTTCTGCGCCTGCTGGTCGTGTTCAGCGCCTGCATAAACCTTCAGTCTGGTGATGCTCTTTGCGCCGATACTGTTCTTGGGAAGCATCCCCTTGACAGCCATTTCAAGAACCTTTTCGGGTTTTTCTTCCATCATCTGCTTAGCGGTAACGCTCTTCAAGCCACCGATATAACCGGAATGATGATAGTAGATCTTGTTGGTCAGTTTTTTGCCGGTGAAAACTGCTTTTTCAGCATTGATAATGATCACGTACTCGCCGCAGTCAGCGTGAGGAGTGAATTCGGGACGATGTTTGCCTCTTAAAATATTAGCGGCTGTGACAGCGGTCTTACCAACCGGTTTGCCTGCTGCATCGATCACATACCATTTGCGTTCGAGCGTCTCAGCCTTAGCCATAAATGTAGACATTTCTGTATTCCTCCGTTTGATTTTTTCTTTATTCAGCCTGCGTATTATAGCACATCAAAAATGTTCTGTCAAGGACTTTTTTTGAAAAAAAACGGTAATTTTAATTTAGAACATTACTTTCTCTTAAAATCTGCATTTTTCTTAAAAATTCTCTTGAATTCTAACTTGGCAAATTCTAAAAAAGGGGGATCTTTCTATCGAAGATCCCCCCTGAATTATCAATTATTTGAAAATGCCATCCGGAATGTTTTCGATCGGTGCGTTGGTCTTTTTGCCAACTGCATTGGCAGTAATTTCTGTTCCTTCGAGCACGGTAATGTAAGTTTCAGCCTGTATTGCATCATCTCCGGCAGTGATTTTCAGTTTTCCGGATTCAATAGAAACAAATCCTTTGTCTTCCCGATCAATCTCGGTAGATTTGATTCCATCCTTTCCGCAATTGATATCAATTGTGGCATTTGCGATTGTAACGCTGTATTTTCCCCTGATTGCTGTGTTGAATGCTTCAACAGTCAACTTTAGATCGCTGATCTTGATATCGTTTTTGGAGGAAATACCGTTTTTGTAAAGCGCTACGACCTTCAAAGAGCCGGTGCCGCGCACCGTGAGGTCATCATCACAGTAAAGTGTGGCGTTTGGACCATCGGGATCCTTGTAATTTTTTCCATCACGCAGGGTGTTTTCAGTGCCTTCGGCAACTGTTATAAACATCTTGTCTGCGCTGTCGCAGTATATGGCCGGGCCTTCCGTGTTCTCGATCGTGACGCCGGAAAGAATCAGTTCGACCTGTTCCGTCTTGTCAACCTTGACTGAGACGCATCCGTTCAATTTTCCGGTCAGGGTGTAACTGCCTGCCTTATTGATCGAAAGAACATTGTTTTCAAAGGTTGCACCGGAACTGCCAACATCAGTGTTATCGTCATTGAGCGTGATGAGTGCATTTCCTGTCGGAAGGCTTGCTGTGGGAACATTACTTCCGGAAACCTGCTGGCTTGGATCTTCCTTATTTGTTGTTTTGGAAGAGGAACAGGCAGAAAAGAGAAGTAGGAGTGAGCAGATAAGCAAAAGAGCGATATATTTTTTCATGAGGATTACCGATGTTTTCGTGCGACGAAAACTTCCTTTCTTAGGAAATAGAAGCATTTTTATAAAAATGCTCTTTATACGTCATCTTAGCACATAAATGTGAATATTGTGTGACGGCTGTCAAAAAACACAGTAAAAAAACTGTTGTTGAGCGAATTTTAGTTGTTTTGCCACAAAAAACTGCTAAAAGACTGTAGAGTTTACCAATTTATTTTTTGAAAAAAGTATGATATACTATACGTACGGAAGGGGAGCGATCCCCGACTCCGAAGGGGCACCCCGACCGAATCTACAAAAAGGTGGGATCTATCATGAAAATTACTTGTACTTCAAAACAGGGCGACCTTTCTTCTGCATTCCTTGCGGCAGCTGAGAAGAAACTTGGAAAGTTTGATCGTTTTTTCGATGATGCATCGGCAACTGTCAAGACGGACAGCAAAAAAGGCGTGGAAAGTGTGGAACTGACGATCTCCGCATCCGGTACGCTTTATCGTTCGGAAAAGAAAGCGGATACACAGTTAAATGCCCTTGATGAGGCAGTGGATGCTATTCTCAGACAGATCCGGAAGAACAAGACCAGACTTGAAAAGAGACTGAAGAAGGGCGCGTTCCAGTTGCCGGCAGCCGAAGAGCCGGAAAGTGCGGATGAAGAACTGGCCGCATTTACCGTTCGCACCAAAAAGTTCCCGGTCAAACCGATGAAGACCGAGGATGCGATCTTGCAAATGCTCCTTCTTGAGCACGACTTCTTCCTGTTCAGCAATCCGGACTCAGGTGAGCTCAATGTTGTTTATCGAAAGAAAGACGGCGGCTACGGACTGATCATTCCGGAATAAATAAATGACCGATCAGAACAATGTGAGCGTAAATCGGTCAGAGAGAGTCGCGTGTTTCATCGTGGTACATTTCTTTTTGTTGTTGCGCGATTGATTGTTCTTGCCACCGCAGGCACGGCGGGTTTCGCTGTGCCTGCGGTGGCTTTATAAACGAAACAAATCTTTTGTGCACAAAACGGTAGGTATGGTTGACAATTGATTGTTTTTGTTATATGATATTGTCAGAATATGCAAGAAAGGCAACAAAAATGTCAAAATTGATCCTCTCCTCATGCGATTTCCGAAATCCTTCTGCAAAACAGGTGATCGTAGAAAATCTCAAAAAGCCGCTTCCCGAAATAAAGGTGCTGTTTATTCCGAATGAACGCCCGACCCGCAATCAGATCCACAGCGGTCGCTTTGAGCGCATTGTTTCGGAATATGGGTTTTCTCCGGCGAATATTCTGATTTTTGATTACTATGATCCCGAAAAATTCATCAATCTTGATATAGATCTTCTGTATATTAGCGGCGGAAATACCTTTAAAACAATGCGCAGACTGCGTGCTTGCGGCTTTGACAAAGAAATCGTACGCTATATAGAAATGGGCGTTGACTATGTCGGCGGCAGTGCAGGTGCACACATTATGGAAAAGGACATGACGCACGTGAAGGCATACGACTCGCTTCCAGCTACTATGAATGACCTTTCGGGACTGGGACTTATCGACGGCTATATCATCTGCCACTATTGTCCGGAACGGGAAACCCTTTACAAAGAACTCGCAGACGCAGGATGCTTACCCATCTATCCGCTAACTAACGACGACTCGATCGTGATCGAATACAATGCCAAGTGAGTGGAAAATGCGGCGTTTTTAAACCAATTTTTATTATGAAAATCCGCCATTTTGCGAGAGCGGATTTTTGTTTTGTGCGTTATTTGAAATATTGATACAATTTAAGAGTAGTACAGAAATAAAAACATAACACGGATGCTCTTTGTAACAATATTACGGTTTATTTATGTATTTGTCGAAGTATTTGATACAAACGACTCCCTGCTTTAAAATTCAGACATCCCTGTATCATTTACACAACTATTTATTGATGGCTTTTACAATTGTATTTCTATGTTTTTTACAAAAAAGCGCATGGATTTTTTTAGATTCATGCGCTCGGTGACTTGTATTCGGTTGTACGAGAGTTCATATCTCTCGGTTTAGGTAAAAAAGGCGTTTTTTATCTGTTGTTCAACCTTTTCTTTTTTCGGTCGTAAAAACAGTGAAAGCCCCGATGAAATCGGGGCTTTCCATGATTGCATCTATTTTCATGCAACCTTTTTGGTGGAGACAGTTGGGATCGAACCAATGACCTCATGCATGTCAAGCATGCGCTCTAACCAGCTGAGCTATGCCTCCGTGTGAAAATAAGTATAGCACGCTTTGCATGATTTGTCAAGGGGAAAATCCGATTTTTTTTTAGTTTCCGATGAAAAGTTTTGGATTTGTGATGCGTTGTTCCGCAACCAAAGCGGAAGTGGTGTACAATTTTCTTCCATTATACAGCATCACCATGCCTTCTTGGTCAAAATAGAAACCACTGCAGACATGTCCTTTCAAAAAACCAATATCGCGATCCTCTTCTGCGGGTAACAACAGCTCAAGATGTTTGATCATGCTGTCGCGGTCTGTCAGAACATCTTCCAGTTCAAGTTTTTTGCCGCTTGTCGCATCGAAAGTTGCAGTGGTGACTTCATCGATGCTTTCACCTTTGCCGGCAATGGTTTGATACCGAAGTACGATGGAGAAACTGTGCTTACTTCGGAAGAGGGAGGCTTCTACGTTTACAGTATATTCTCCATGTATTCCGGGGTCAAAATTGTCCTTGATGTTTTTCTCCAATTTGTTGCGCACACTGAGCATGACGCTGTCAATGGTACTGTTGACCTTCGCTTCCACTATGGCATCATAGGGGATCGTAAGGTGTGGTGTCGTATAGAAAATGTGCGCGATTCCTTCATCCACTGTGATGTTGACCGTTTCTTCGCTGACATCCGCTTTTATGAATATGCGATCGGTGTCCGGTGTGTCATCTGACGGTTCGGGCGATTGCTTTGACGGCGTCGGCATCGGTGTAGGATCGGAGGAAGGAGTGGGGGAAACGATTGGCATTGCCGACGGCGTAACGATAATGATCGGCGCGGAAGGAGTCAAAGTGGGGGAAGCGGCAGGTGATTCTGTAGGGACGTTTGAGGAAAGATCAGCCGTTGGAGGCAGACTTTGCGTGTTATCGACCTGCTTTGGCATCAATTTGTCGATACAGAACCAGATGAGAAATACTGCCACGGCGATGCTCAAGAGAATGAGCAGTACCGTCATGAAGGATAATCCACCTTTTTGAGAAGGTGTGTTTTGCGTAGCGGTCCTTTTGGGCGTTGATTTTTGGGGAGATGCGCTATGTCCTTCGGAATTCGCTTGCCTTTTCACCGTATTGTTGCGTGAACTGGTTTTGTCATTACCGGCAGTGCGCGTAGGCGTTTTGTTTGTCGTGTCGTTTTGTTTGGGCGTTTGGCTCTTCTTTTTGGGAGTTGACTCTTTCATTCTTCACCGCTTTCTTTCGGTAATTATTTTTTCTTGTTCTTTTTTCGTTTGCCGTGCTTTTCTTCTGACAGTTTGGGCAGTTCTTCCTCTTTTGGAGACGAAAGCGGCTCCGCGACCATCTTTATCGGGAGCGTTTCATCAGGTGCGACTGAAATTGCCACCTTCTTTTTCGCGCGTCGTTTTTTGATCTGACGGATGATCTTGTAGTCGACAATTACGATAAGCGCCAACACGCCGAGCGCAACGCGGCTGATACAACTGCCGTAAATGTAGGCGTTGGGGCGATATTTCATCGAGATCTGATGGTTTCCCGGTTCTAACTTTAGGACGATCAGGGCATCCTGATAGGGCTGTTCTACTTTGGAGATTGCTCCCGTTTCTTCATCGGTGATGGTACGCTCAAAGAGCATCGGCTTGACAGGTTTGCCGTCCACCTCGATGATCCATCCTTCGTCATACGGCACGGATGTAAAGAACAAGCTCTTTTCTTCTGTGACAGTGATATCTCCGAACAGATGATCTTCCTTATAGGCGGCGTCGATATGCATGCACTGTCCGACAAGTGCGTTATAGCAGGAACGCAGTGCCTTTTCGTCTAAAGAAAAGAAGTAAGCTTGTTCGCTCTTGATATAGAATTTTGAGGTGGTGGCAACAAGGGTAACGGTATGAACGGAATCCGCTTCCCATTTGCCAAGGGTAATGATGCCGTCGCTGTCATTACCCATTGCCGTACCGCATGCTTTACCATCTATCAAAAGATTGCACTCTCTCGGATAATCGGTCGGTAGGAATAGATAATGATATCCGCTCTCTTCGGCGGTGACGGTGAAGGTCAAAGTCGAGTTGCCGTCGAGATCGCTTGCGTTGTAAATAGTGTGTCCTGTTGAATAAGAATGAGAAAGGCTGATGTTACTTAGGATCGGTTCGCTTGTCAGCAGTTCTTTGAAGCATTTGTTTTCTTCATTGCCCGTCATGGCGACAGTGAGGTCATTTAGTAGATACATGGGCGATTGATAACTCTCAAAATCAAGCGAGAGAATGGCATCGCTGACCCCGTAACCAATCGAAAGGGCATAGGGGTTGAGGTAGCCGTAGACTTTGTTTTCCTCGTCGGTGTACACTCTTTGGTAGATGTTGTCATAGGAAGGCTCTTCTGTCAGAATGTATTTGACATTTAAGAGCATATCCGTTACGGGCGTGCCTCCGATATACTTACTCCAATAACTGCCTCCGACATAGCCGAGTTGATCAAGCAGTTTGAGAGTGTGTTTGTTGAGGGTAGATGTGGTGCTGGACAGTCCCCTCATTTCAAATGCCATTGAGTCGGCAGGTTGGCGGTAGAATGTCTTATCCATCCGATAAAAGCCGTTGTCCAACTCTTTGATGGCATCCACAGCCGGCTCTACGCGATCGATAAATTCGGTATAACTATTCCTACTGCTGTATCCGACATCACACGCAAGGGTGACTTGATGTAAAATGCCCGTTGCAAAGCATTCCCCCAAGATCACTGCACACAGGGCAATAGTGCCTGCGCGCTTTGCGATGTTCTTTTTGTAGTAGAGGATCCCAAAAAGAGTGGAAGTGATAATAACAGCTCCGAGAAAGTAAAAGAATAGGTTGTAATCGTAACTTTCCGGCAGATGAGAACCGGTATATTCATAGTCGTTGCCATATCCGAGTGCTTGTAAAATGACCATGAATATTCCCATGATTGCGGGAACGAGCGCAATGGAAGTCGGTCTGGCGTTTTCGATCTCTGAAAAGCCACGATAGCCGATCAGAACAAGCAGGAAGGAGAAAATGAAACTGTAGCGGTAATTCAACCAGTTCGGTTCCTGACCGCCGTGCCAGATGATATCAATGACCGATACCGAGAAGCAGAGGCAGAGAAGTAGCAAAAGCGAAGCCATCCCTGCCTTTTCTCTGGTGCGAAATTTACTTGAAACGAAGAAGATCGCTGCACCGATGAGGGAAGCAGTGCCGCAATAGATAAAGGGTAGTCCTTCTCTGCGTACCGTATCGGTAGCGCCCGGAAGCAGTTTGTAGATAATATCAAGAAAGGTCAGTTTGAAGGAGAATTCATAAGTCGGATCGGTGAAGGTATCCTTGCCGAAGGTGAGTGAGTAGGCGGCAGGAAGAATGATGATCGCCGCGATACCGACTGCTAGCAGAGTAAAGAAGAGATAGCGCAGTCCCGATAGGATGAAAGGCATCGGCAAACGGCGCACATTGTAGTCCTCATCCTTGTTTCTTGCAGTATGATAGTAGAAGAAATACAGCACAAGGAAGAGACAGATCATATAGCCGATATAATAGTGGCTCAAAAGTGTCAATGCAAGGGCGAGGGTGTAGAGAAGATAATTTCGCCCGGACAGTAACAGATCTGCGCCGCGGATGACCAAGGGGAAGAGAATGAGTGCATCTAGCCACATGACATTGTTCCCGTACATCATGCTCCATGCGCAAAGAGCATAAAGAGCGGAGAAGAGCAGAACATTTCGTGTTTTGGTTGGGTAGGTCTTGTAAAGATACCAGCCCATCGTCGCGCCGGCACAGCCGACCTTGAAAAGGATCATCACATATAACGATTCGGTGATGATGGCGGAGGGCATGAGTGCCACCAACCATGAAAAGGGAGAAGCAAGGTAGTAAGCATAGATGCCCATATACTCTCCTCCGAGCGAACGGCACCAACTGTAGAGCATACTGGCATTGCTGTTGTAGATGATATCATGCAGTGATTCGAAAAAATAGACATATTGACCGTTTAAGTCTAATACAAGAACGGAATTTCCGAAAAAGGGGACGCCGATACAGAAATAGATGAGTGCCATCAGTCCTGCGGAGATCCCAAAGCAGGAGAGAAGAAGTCGTATTTCTTTTTTTGTTTTAGAAGAAATGAGCGAAAGAATGCGGTTCATAATTCTTCCTCCTTTTGAATAACGGTTTTGACGGATGGTTCGAGTTTGATACGCGCAACGGTGACATCTCTTCCGCAACCGTTACATCTGATGCGAATATCCGAACCGGTACGCAACACGGTAAACTGATTTCCACCGCAGGGATGTTTTTTCTTCATTTGCAGGATGTCGCCGGCTTTTATATTGAGGATCATGTTTAAACAGCGCTCCTTTCGGCAGATTGATTGTTTTATATCGGGTGTCCTCATTATAGCATAAATCAGTTGGATTGTAAATAAGATTCATTTAAAAAAATAAAATGAAGCCGCCCCCGGAGGTGTGGGGCAGCTTCGCGGAACAGGCTATTTCTTTTCAGCCGAAGCAACGACTTCGATGACACAAATATCGGTGAAATCGCCGTCTTCCGTGCAGAGAGTAATGACGGCGGTGCCTTCTTTATAGGCGGTTACCTTGCCGGTCAGTACTCTTGATTTTGCAATTTCCGGGTTTTCAGAGACAAAGAATACCTTTTTGTTGGTGGCATTTTCCGGGAACACCGTCCATTCAAGTTGATAAGTCTCGCCCACCTTCATGGTAATCTCGTGTACTTTGGCTTTGACACCGGTGGCAGAAATATAGGTCGGTTCGCTGCCCTTTTCTCTGACATACACGACACAGACTGCAGTGAGATCGCCGTCATCGGTGCAAACGGTGATCATGCCTTGTCCGACAGCTTTAGCAGTGATCTTGCCGTTTTGGTCAACAGAGAGAATGTCCTTTTTTTCCGAGATCCAAAATACCTTTTTATTGCTTGCTTTTGAAGGGGAAACTGTTGCTTCAAGGGTGTATTCTTCACCGACTTCCAGTTCGATTACTCTTTTGGAAAGTGTGACACCCGTAACTGCCACTTCTTTGTCCGGATCGGTCGACGGAGTCGGTTCGGGTGTGGGTGTAGGAATTGGAGTTGGCGTAGGGGTCGGAGTTGGTGTAGGGGTCGGGGTCGGAGTGGGAGTAGGAGTAGGCTCGTCGCCTTGGTCGGGTGTGGAGGGAGGGTTGAGGGAAGAGATCGGTTGATCGGGCGTGTTGGGTGTGTTCTCCGAAACAGGATCTTTCTCTGCGGATGTTTGGTTTTTGTTCTTACATGCGGTCAAAGGGACGAGCATGGTGAGCGCCAATAAGATGGCGATTAGTCTGAAGGTGGTCTTTTTCATGTTTTTTTCCTTTCTTTGAGTTTATGGAATTGTGTGAATGGGTTGTTTCTCGCGCGCTACATCTTATAAGACAGCATTTGAACGAAAAAATCAACGCTAAACAAAAAATTTTTAAAAAACAATGTAAACTGAATATAAACTCTTGCTTTTTTGCGTTGGTTATAGTATAATGAGCGGGATGATTTTAAAAGGAGAATGTTATGTCAAAGAAAGATATTGCCAAATATGCGGCAAATCCATTACCGAGAAGATTGCCTTACCCAGAAACAACGATGTTTGGTGCAGTGAGAGATTCTGCAGAACGATACCCCGAAGCAATCGCATGGATGTTCATGGGCAAGGAGACCAAATATAAGAAAGCGGTCCTTCTGTTTGAGAAGGCGGCGCGCGCTTTTCTTGCGTGTGGGATCAAGGAAGGAGATCGAGTCACCATCTGTATGCCCAACTGCCCGCAGGCGTTAATTGCTTTATATGCGCTCAATCGGATCGGAGCGATTGCCAACATGGTGCATCCTCTTTCTGCGCAGAAGGAAATTACACATTATCTTGACTATTCGGAGAGTAAAATAATTCTGACTCTTGATATGTTCTATGCAAAAGTCAGGGGTGCTGTAGAAGCGGCAAAGGCGCCGACGGTTATTTTGGTTGCCAGAATGCAGGATGAACTATTTCCGCATCTTGCAATTGCCTATTCTTTTACAAAAGGCAAAGAATTCTTGAAATTTCCCAACAGAAAAGAAGATATTACATTTAAAGACTTCATGAAAAAGGGGCAGGATATCGTACTTCCTCCGGTGGTGTTTGATAGAAATCGAACTGCTGTTATGCTGTATAGCGGCGGCACGTCCGGTACATCAAAGGGTATATGCCTTTCCGATTTCAATTTCAACGCGCTCGGCATGCAGATTAGAGAAGTTGCCGGTTGCGAATTCGTGCCGGGACTTAAGTTTTTGTCGGTCATGCCTGTGTTTCACGGGTTCGGATTGGGCATTGGCATTCATACCATTCTTGAAAATGGTGCGACCTGTATTCTGATCCCGCAGTTTACCGCGGACAGTTATGCGAAGCTAGTCAAAAAGCACAAGCCTAATTTTATTGCTGGCGTGCCTGCCATTTATGAGTCAATGGTCAACAATCCTGCTATGAAGGATGCAGACCTCTCCTCCCTTATCGGTGTGTTCAGCGGTGGAGACAAACTTCCTGTGGCGCTCAAGGAGCGGGCAGATAAGTTCTTGCACGAACACGGTGCCAACATTCAGATCCGCGAGGGATATGGTCTGACCGAATGCGTCACTGCAAGTTGTGTTACACCTTTTGACAGCTATAAGCCGGGCAGTATCGGGCTTCCGCTTCGTGACATGATTTATAAGATCGTTAAGCCGGGTACTTTTGAAGAACTGCCAATAGGCGAAGAAGGAGAGATCATCATCTCCGGACCGACTGTCATGCTTCGCTATTATAATAATGAAGAAGCGACAGCCAATACCCTGCGTAAAGATGAAAATGGTACGGTTTGGATGTTCAGCGGAGACTGTGGCAAGATGGATGAAGACGGATTTGTCTTTTTCAACCGTCGCATCAAGAGAATGATCATCACAAACGGTTACAATGTTTATCCGACAGAACTGGAGCGAGAATTCGATGCGCACCCAGATGTGGCGATGTCTTGCGTCATTGGCGTGCCAGACGAAAAAAGAGGGGAATTAGTAAGGGTGTATATTCAACTCAAAGACCCCAAAATGGCGACTGAAGAGGAAAGGGAGAAACTGCTTGCTTACGGCAAGGAAGTGATCGCGAGATATGCCCGTCCGAGAGAACTGATCTTCAAAGAGGAATTGCCGAAGACTTTGGTCGGAAAAGTTGCGTTCCATGTTCTTGAAGAAGAGGCCGCCAAGGAAAAAAGCTGTAACGTGTTATGATGGATGAGAAAAACGTTACAAAAGGGATAAAAAGACATCGCGCAGTGTACAGCTTTCTGCGCATTGTCGTAGGGGATCTCTTTATGAGATTCCGAGGGGTAAAGTATCAAAAATATTGTCCGAAAAGCAAGACTTTTCTGCTGCTCGGCAATCACACGCAGGGGCTTGATCCTGTATATGCCGTGGTGACGACCGGCAGACATTTACGCTTTGTGTCCAGTGCCAACATATTAAAAGGTTTTTCCGGATGGATCATTCGTTTCTTATTCGGACCGATTCCACGTGTCAAGGGGGCTCATGCCGATGATACCGTGGAAAAGATCGTGGCAAATCTGAACGCCGGCGTTTCGGTGGCAATGTATCCTGAGGGAAAGCGTACCACCGATGGACAGACCGGATTTATATCAAAGCGCACGGCAGAGATCCTGAAAAAAACTGATTGCGGATTGGTAACGATGCGCACCGAAGGCGGTGCGCTCCGAAAGCCACGTTGGGGACATCAGCGTAAAGGCAAAATTTTTGCAAAGATCATTGGAGAATATACCACGAAAGACTTGTCGCTCATGACGGTTGATGAGATCTACGAGATCATTCTTCGTGATCTGTATACCGATGCCTATGAATGGCAGAAAGAGCATCGGATCGTGTATCCCTGTGACAAGGGACGTGCCGAAGGTATCGAACGAGTATTGGTTTACTGTCCGGAATGCGGCGCGTTTGGCAAACACCGTTCAAACGGTGATCGGTTTCTATGCACAGCCTGTGGTAAAGAGTATTACCTTGATGAGTATGATCTTATTCATGCGACAGATAAAAATGCACCTGCCAAATTCGATGCTGTAACTGCGTGGAACGATTGGCAGAAGAATGCGCTTTTTGAAAACAGAAGAGTCTTCAAAGTTGAGACACTTCGTCCTCTTTTCACTGACAATGGTGTTTCACTTGCTATTGATACAACTGAAGAGCGAAAAGAACTTTTTTCGAGCGGCAGTGTGTCGATGTACGGTGACCGTCTGGAGGCACAGGGGGAGGAATGGGCAGAACCACTGACTTTTTTCCTTTCGGATATCGAGGCGCTCGGTGGCTATGGAAACAGCAATTTGTTTTTTACTTGCCATGGAGAACATTACCGCTTTTACGGCAAAGGAAAACTTTATGAATACAAGTATTTTTTGCTGTGGAGGGTCTTGACGGATAGGAGAATGCTGTAAGTCTCTTGCGCTGTTATAGACTGAAAGACACCATGATCACATGAGCGGAACAGATCTGACGGATACCGCAAGTTCATATTTTTTGAAAAAATCAATTAATTTACAAAAAATGCTTGTCTTTTTTTGCGCCATATGCTAAAATGTAGGATACGGGGGTGAAAGCATGGCGATCAATATGGAGGAACGGTTGCTCCTTGAATATTTCGGGGAAGATGCGAAAAAACTTGCGGATGCGCACAGGCGTCTGAAGGAAAATGAGCCGCTAGCTTACATTTTGGGCGAGACGGTTTTTTATGATGAGACATATAAAGTTTCCCCTGCGGTGCTCATTCCCCGACCGGATACTGAGCGGGTGGTGGAATGGGTATTGAAGACGCTTCCTGTGGGGGGCAGATTTCTTGATATCTGCACCGGTTCGGGATGTATTGCTATCTCTGCGCTTTGTCACAGTGAGAATACTACGGCGGTGGCGGTGGATATCAGTTTGGATGCCCTCGGCGTAGCGCAGGTCAATGCCATTTTGAACGATGTTTCTACACGTTTGACTTTTGTAAAAGCAGATATTCTGCAGGGTTTTCCGCTTGAAGAAGAATTTGATGTGATCGTTTCCAATCCTCCCTATATCCAAACCGATGTGATTGTCACTTTGGAGGAAGAATGTCACCGTGAACCGTATATTGCCTTTGATGGTGGGACGGATGGTGGGAATTTTTACAGGGCGATGCTTGAAAGTTGCCCATCTCACTTAAAAAAAGGTGGAAAGATCATTTTTGAGATCGGATATGATCAAAAGCCGCTCATGCAGGCACTGTGTAAAGAAAAGGATTTTTTCTTGAATATTTATAAAGATTACAGCAAGAACGATCGCGTTGCTGTTATTATACCGGAGGAACATTATGAAGAAGAACCCAATTGTTGAAGGTTGGTACGCCGACCCGGAAGCGAGAATTTATAATGGAAAGAAGTATATCTACGTAACCAAGTCTCTGCCGTTCCGCGATCAGATGAATCTTGACTGCGTTTATGAGGATGCGGACGGTACTTGGCAGATCAAGTATGATATCCTTGACATGAGTGGCTTCCGGCATATTACGAATGCCGTTTGGGCACCTACTGCGATTGAGAAAAACGGAAAGTACTATCTTGTTTTTGCTTCCAATAACATCCAAAAGAGCGGAGAAGTGGGAGGCATTGAAATTGCAGTCAGTGATAATCCGCTCGGTCCGTTCAGAGATTACCTCGGCAAACGATTGATTGGTGATTTCGTTTTTGGCGCACAGCCGATCGATGCGCATCTGTTCAAGGATGACGATGGAAGTATTTACCTTTATTTCGGCGGTTGGGGGCACTGTGTGCTTTCTAAGATGAATGAAGAGATGAACGGCTTCCTGCCCCTCTCAAATGGGGAAACATTCATGGAGGTCACACCCGAAAGTTACGTCGAAGGACCTTGTATGCTTAAAAGAAACGGTGTTTACCATTTCATGTATTCTACCGGCAACTGGACGGATGAAAGTTACGGTGTGTTGGCTTGTACCGCTACTTCTCCCGAGGGACCGTTTGAAAATGCGAAGAAAATTTTAACGGCACAGCCGCCAATCGCTGACGGTCCGGGGCACCATGGCTATTTTGAGTTGGGCGATGATCGTTGGCAGATCGTCTACCATCGCCGCATTGTCGGCGATCATAACGGTAATCACCGTATACTGTGTATTGATGAGTTACACTTTGACGGTGATGAAGTTTTGCCAGTCGTGATGACTTAAAAATCGGAAGGAGCAAGATCATGTCAAGTGCAAAAGAAAAAATGCACAGCGGAGAAATTTACGATCCGGGTGACAAGGAAATCGCTGCAGAGCAGATGCAGTGCCTTGATCGCTTGTACACTTTTAACGCCACCCGTCCGACAGAAATGGAGAAGCGCAACGCCCTTTTAAAGGAAATGTTCGCTGAGATCGGGGAAAATTGCTATATAGAACCGCCGTTTCATGCCAATTTCGGTGGCAAACACGTCCATTTCGGACGGAATGTCTACGCAAATTTTGGGTTGACGCTTGTGGATGACACCCACATCTATGTCGGGGATTATACCATGTTTGCGCCGCGGGTGACGGTTGCCACTGCCGCACATCCTATTCTTCCCGAACTGCGCGAACGGGGATATCAATTCAATATGCCGGTGCATATCGGTAAGAATTGCTGGATCGGTGCGGGTGCGATCATCCTGCCGGGAGTGACGATCGGGGAGAACACAGTTGTCGGTGCGGGCAGTGTTGTCACTAAAGATCTGCCGGCGAATGTTGTGGCGGTGGGAAACCCTTGCAGAGTCCTCAGACCGATCGGTGAACGGGACAAGGAGACTTATTTTAAAGGCAGATCGATCGATTGGGATGCATTGAAAAACTAAAAAAACGGTTGTCGTAAAAAATACGGCAATCGTTTTTTGTTAATACCAATAAAAATCGCACCGAACGGAATTTGCTATGACTATAATATAGTTTGAATTTTAAACATCTATATTTGTCAATGCTGCGGCTGTTTTGGCTGCAACGGTGGCGTTGTTCAGAACCAACATGATGTTTGATTCAAGACTTTCGCCGTCGGTCTGCTCTTTGATCTCGGCAAGCAAGAATGGGGTGATCTCCTTGCCTTTGATGCCGAGTTTTTTGCTTTTCTCGATCGCCGAATCAATGACGCTGTTGATATAGTCAGCATCCATTGAATATTCTTCAGGAATGGGATTGGTGACAAGCATGCCGCCCTTTAAGCCGATCTCACGTTGAGCGCGGAAGATTTCGGCAAGTTCTTCGGGGGAATCTATGCGATAATCTACTCTAAAACCGCTCTTTCTTGTGTAGAAAGCAGGCAATTCTTCGGTACCGTAACCGATGACCGGAACACCTTTGGTTTCAAGATATTCAAGCGTCAACCCAAGGTCAAGTATCGATTTTGCGCCTGCACAGACTACCATCATGGGTGTGTTTGCCAGTTCTTCTAAGTCTGCGGAAATATCCATCGTCTTTTCTGCTTCGCGATGCACGCCGCCGATGCCACCGGTAGCAAAGACAGAGATCCCTGCCATATGGGCGATCATCATGGTGGTAGTTACTGTGGTGGCACCATCTGCCTTTTTGGCGATCAGCACCGGGAGATCTCTGCGAGATGCCTTGATCACTTTTCTGCCTTTTTTGCCGAGATATTCGATTTCATCGGGGGTAAGCCCTGCCTTCAAATGCCCGCTGATAATGGCGATCGTTGCAGGGACGGCGCCTTCTTCTCTGATGCGCGCTTCTACGCGGAGCGCTGTTTCAACGTTCTGCGGATAGGGCATACCATGGGAAATGATGGTGGATTCGAGTGCTACGATCGGTCTTCCTTCGGCTATTGCCGAAGCAACCTCCGGGGAACAATCAAGATATTGGTTCATGTCTGCATCTCCTGCATTGCTATATAAAATCGTGAAGAAAAAGGGGCTGTTAAAAAGTCAGAATGACTTATTAAGCGCCCCTCGTTAACCTTCCGAAATGTTCTTTTTCTGGCTGTTTTCTTAGTATTTTGTTGACGGCGACACCGATCGCCGAAGCGATGAGACATTTTAAAATGTCGCCGGGAATAAACGGCAGGGATGCTGCCGTTACCGCGGCTTTGATATTAAAACCATTATAAAAACACATGAAGAGTATCGCAAATAAGTGCTGTGCCGGAATGCCTAGGAAAATTGTTACCAGTGCATATCTGAAAAAGTCGGATCTATTTCCCTTAAACAGACTGATTAAAACAACTGCGGCGAGAAACCCAAAATAGAATCCGCCCGTCGGTCCGAACAGTTTGCCTGTACCAGCCGTTCCTCCTGAGAAGACCGGCAGACCGATCAGTCCCATCAGCAGATAAACAATGATTGTATATGCCGCGTGTTTCGGCTTCAGCAACAACCCGATCAAGTTGACCATAACGGTATGAACGCTAAACACGATCGGCGTAAACGGCAGAGGGATTACCGGATAGGAAGCAACAACGAGAAGTGTTGCGCACAGCGCTATTTTCGCCATGCTTTGGACATCCGATCCTTTTTTCATGGTTTTAACGCAGACGCTTTAAATTTTTAGTTGAAATATCTCTTCAACAGACCTTCGAATGCTTTGCCGTGGCGTGCTTCGTCTCTTGCCATTTCATGAACAGTGTCGTGGATAGCATCGAGATTTTGCTGTTTTGCCATCTTTGCCAGTTCAAACTTGCCTGCAGTCGCGCCATTTTCAGCGGCAACGCGCATTTCAAGGTTTTTCTTGGTAGAGTCGGTCAGTACTTCGCCCAATAGTTCTGCAAATTTTGCGGCATGCTCTGCTTCTTCGTAAGCGGCGGTCTTCCAATATTCTGCGATCTCAGGGTAGCCTTCTCTTGCAGCAACTCTCGCCATCGCGAGATACATACCAACCTCGGTGCATTCGCCTTGGAAATTTGCGCGTAGCCCTTCGATGATCTGCGGATCTACGCCCTGCGCCACGCCGAGAACATGCTCGGCGGCCCATGTCATTTCATTTTCTTCCGTGACTTCGACAAACTTTTCTGCGGGTGCTTTGCAAAGGGGGCATCTTTCGGGAGGATATTCACCTTCAACGATCTCGCCGCATACTGTGCATTTCCATTTTTTCATTGTTTTGTTCTCCTATGTATAAAATATTTTATCTACATTGAGGGCAGGTGTAGTACAGACTCAACCGATAATCCTCAACTTGTATACCGAAGTTTTCAAGAATATATTCCTTTAAATGCAGTTCCGGCAGATCTTCCAGTTTACCGCACTTTTTGCAACAGAGATGTTCGTGCGGAGTGATATTTTTGTCATACCGGCATTTTTCATTTGCAATCGTGATCTTGCGGATCAGCCTCATATCAGCAAGAATACCGAGATTGCGGTAAACCGTACCGAAGGCGAGTGATGGCAATGCTTTTTTTGCTTCCGTGTAGATTTCTTCTGCGGTCAAGTGTTCACACGAATCGCAGATGATATCGTAAATCAACTTTCGCTGTTTGGTCATGATGCCTTCCTTCTTAGGATTAGGAATTATTCCTAAAAATAGTATACCATATTTTTTAATTTTGTCAAGTACTTTTTTGAAAAAAATTGAAAAAATTAAATTATACGATAATCAAAATATTTTCATAAGTCCTCATATTCTCTCTGAAAAACGGTTGCATTTTTCTTTGAAGTGTGATAGAATGAAACGTAGGTTTATGCGGTGTTTTCACAACACTGTTTTGAAAGGTATGATTTGGCTATGAAAAAACATTTTTCGATCCTCGCATCGCTGTTGGCGCTTATGATGTTGATCTCTGCCTGCACCGCAGGTAAAACGACCACTGACGTTTCTTATGTTGCGCCGTCGGAAAGCACGGAATCCTCCGATTTTATATCGGCAACGTCGGACACATCGGATGTTGGTGGTTCCTCGACGTCTGCCTCGACACCAACGCCCACACCGGACATTCCGGATGACGGAAATGTCAATCCGAACGATCCTTCTTATGAAGTTCCGACCGGAACGACTGCACCGAAAATGGATCACGACCGTGTGACGGTCACTATTTCCGATATTCCGGTATTTTCGAACAACAGCTATTATGAAGTGCACGGAAACATCCCCTATTTTGCAGTGGATGAGCTTTCCGTTGTCACCTACACCGATTTCAGCCCATTGGACAGCCTTGGCAGAGTCGGTGTTGCTAGCGCATGTCTGACGAAGATCAGCGTAGGCTCGAGAGACAACATCAGTTCGATCAAACCAACGGGTTGGGTACAGAATCAATATTCAAGTATTTCCGGTGGTGCGCTGTACAATCGCAGTCACCTCATTGCGCATATGTTTGCTGATTATGATAAGAAAAATAATCTGATGACCGGCACAACCTATTTCAATCAGACCGGTATGTACGGCATTGAGGGACGTGTTGAAACTTACTTGAATGCCAATCCGAAAAATCATGTGATGTACCGTGTGACACCGATGTTCCACGAGAACAATCTTCTTGCTTCCGGTGCACTCATGGAGGCGTATTCGGTAGAAGACAACGGCAAGGGATTATGCTTCTGCATCTTTGTTTACAATTATCAGCCGGGCATCTATATTGATCATCGCACCGGTGAGAACAGGGAAGGTACCGGTACCGATTACAGTGGATTGGGCTTGCATACCCACAACTATACTTCCTCGGTGGTTGATCCCACATGTATTGCGGACGGATACACACTGTATACATGCTCTTGCGGCGACAGTTATAAGGATCATATTATAAAGGCAACCAGACACCAATTTAAAGACGGCATATGTACCAAGTGCGGAGAAAAAGACGGCACGCCCACAGACGGACAGTATCTGCTCTTCTATCCGTCAGAGAATATGGTCTTGACCGATCGGGCGTCGGGAAATAAACTGGTGGGTGCTTCTGCCACTTTGGACGGCGGAATTTTGAAGGTGAAGAAGGATCAATATACTGTTCTGACTCTAACAGCGGTTTCTGACGGCAGTTTTACTCTTTCTGCAGACGGTAAGTACCTTACATCCGGTGAAACAGGCGGTGTCCTGACCTTTACCGACAGTGCGACGGAATACAGCTATTGGATTGCAGAAACACTGAACGGCGTGGTGTATTATAAGAACAAGGCGGCGGCCTACAAGAGCGACAGCGGTGAATACGCACAGTATCTCGAATACTACGGCGGTGTGTTTACCACCTACTCGATGAAGACACCCGGCACACAGTATGTGTTCACCCTACACGACGTTTCCAAGATCGAAGTCGACAATACGGTTGTGGATCCCACTCTGCCGACAGAGGGAGATACCTACAGAAAGGTCACTGCCGACAAGAGCGATTGGAGCGGAAAACACCTGATCGTTTATGAAGCGGGCAATTTACTGTTTAATGGTTCTCTTGAAAGGTTGGATGTGACAAACAATGTGATCGAATCGGTCTCGATTAGCGGTGACATAATCGTCGGTGAGTACACCGCATATTTAGTCACGATTAGCAAAGTTGACGGCGGCTATGCTCTTAAGACAGAAAACGGCGCATTTTTTGGTCACAGTGGTTCGAAAAACACATTGAGTCAGGGGGACAAAGCGATCGTTAATACCATTTCCTTTGAAAACGGGGAAGTTAAAATTTCTTGCGGCAATTATTCTCTGAGATTCAATGCCTCAACAATGGCGAACAATTACAGATTCCGTTACTACGCGAATGGCAGTCAGCAACCGATCTCACTCTATGAGTGGATTGAGGAATAAATGATAAAAGCCTTTTATGCAGGAGATAGTATCATCTTGCCGTCGTTAAGCGGTAGCTATAAAGGTTTGACATTCGTTGGTTATACGGCATCAAGTCGATAAAACGACAGTCCAGCCGGTATACTACACGGTGAGAAGTGATTATGTAGTTAATGATAGTGTGACCTTGTATCCGCTCTTTACTGATCGGAAGGAGGGCATCGGCACTTCCGGTGTTTCTTTGGGTTATGTTGCGGGGAATCTGTCGAATTCATTCTTAAAGGATATTTCTTCGACCATTTCTGACGATACTATTACAGAACTTGATGAGAGGGCGTTGATTCTGACTGTCGGCGGAAGTAAGGACGCGTGGACGCTTTCAAGCGAGAGTGGGCAATTGCTTGGTGCAGCCGATGTTAAGAAGTACAGCGGCACGACTACATGGACGGTTTCAATTTTCAATGGAAACGCAACCATTCAAAACAGCAATTCTTCTTTCTGAAGATTTTTATATAATAAAAATTCTCCCAGATTTACAACTTAATATTTCAAGCGCAAGTTCGACAATGCTTTTGCCGCAAATTTATATCTGGGTCGAGTAAATAAGGGGAAATTATGGAATACATTATCAATGGCTATCAGCCTGAAAATCTGTTCAGATACTTTGAGGAGATCTCTGCTATTCCGCGCGGATCGGGAAATGAAAAAGGGATCGCGGACTATCTTGAGGCATTTGCCAAAGAGAAGGGGTTGCGTTATTACCGCGATGAACATAATAATGTTGCAATCTACAAGCCTGCTTTTCCCGGCTATGAGGACAAAGAACCGGTGATGCTCCAGGGACATACCGACATGGTTTGTGAGAAAAATGCGGACGTCATGCATGATTTTGAAAAAGACGGCTTAAAGTTGCGGCTAAATGGTGATATTCTTTCTGCAGAGGGCACAACCCTCGGCGGAGATGATGGCGCGGCAGTGGTGATGATGATGGCGGTCCTTGCGGACAAAATGATTGAAGCGCCTGCTATCGAGTGCCTGTTTACCGTGGAGGAAGAAACAGGTCTTGGTGGTGCGGAAAGTTTTGATTATAGCCATTTGACTGCCCATCGGATCATCAACTTAGACACCGAAGAGGAAGGACAGGCGATCGCTTCTTGCGCAGGTAGTATGAACCTTTCTTTCAAATTTGTCCCTGAGCAGTTGCCTTTTGCCAATAAAGCGGTAAAAGTGACTGTCTCGGGGCTTGCGGGCGGGCATTCAGGTACTGATATTGACAGCGGAAGAAGAAATTCCATTCTGTTGCTCGGCGATATCCTGTCAGCGCTGTATGAAAAAATGCCCTTCAATCTCGTTTCGATCGAGGGGGGGAACAAGCGCAATGCTATTCCGAGAGAGGCGAGTGCAGTGATTTCTGTTATAGACAGAGATGAGGCGATTGCAGAGGTCAAAAAGATCGTTTCGGAGATCTATCCTTTACTCGTTAGAGATGACCAAAAACTGAAGATACATGCCGACAGATGTGCTATCCCCAAAAAAATGATGAGTTACAAGGACAGCTCGCGCGTTCTTTCTTTGCTTTCTCTTGTTCCGAACGGAGTGCTCGGCATGAGCGCATCTTGCACAGGGTTAGTTGAGACTTCTTCCAACCTTGGTGTAGTAAAGGTAAATGGCAATGCGCTTGAATTCATGGTGTATGCGCGTTCTTCGGTGGAGCGGGAGATGGACGGCGTCTATCGTAGAATGAAGCGGTTAGCAACACTTCTTGAATGTGAACTTGTCTTTCTTGATAGATGCCCCGGTTGGGCGTTTGATAAGAATTCAAAACTACAGAAGGATTTTGTTACCGCTTATAAAATGACTTTTCCGGAGAGCGCTGCTGAGCCAAAGGTCTGTGCCATCCATGCAGGACTGGAATGTGGGATCATCCTTGAGAAAATGGGCGGTGGAGATGCCATTTCTATTGGTCCGAATATGAAAAACATTCATACGCCGGATGAAACTCTCGATCTTCGTTCTGTTGAGCGTGTGTATAGGATGTTGGTCAATTTGCTAAAGATTTGTTGAAAAAATCCCATCTGAAATGATATCAGATGGGACTTTTTAGTACTTTTCCTTTAATTCAATGATGAGGTCATCATCGAATTCTGTTCGTTCCGGATCTTGATAACGCGCTGTGCGGTAACAGCTAAAGAGCAGAGAAATGTCTTCATCCTCTTTTAACAATTTTTGCATGTCCTTTTCCAGTTCGTTTGGAGTATAGGACTTGTTGAACCGATAGCCCTTTTTGATGCGGTGGTTGACGTGTTTGGTGAAAATGAAGCGCACTTTTTGCCTGTTGTCCGTGAGATCCTTCCACTTTGCCATTTTGTTTCCTCTATTTCGGCTTCCTTTGCGCCCAAAATCGAAGATAAAACTGTGTTCGTCGATGCCACTTCCGCTTTTTCCGGAGATCAAACCGAGTTTGATCAGGATCTTGACGATCGGTGCGAGCAGAATGTTGATTCCCTTGCCGAGCAGGAGGAAGACAAGATACAATCCTTCCTCTGCGGCGCCCTCTTTTACTGCCTTACGGTAGGTCTTGAGCGTCATGAAGAGGGAGAAAAGAGAGGTGATGGTGAAGATTACACCAAGTACGCCACCTGCCCAATCAAAGTGTATGGATAGTACCATCAGTACGATGGAAATCGCGGTGATGAGTGCCCACAGGATGGTACGTCCAATATATTTCTTGTCGAAGCGAGAGGAGAAATCGGAATTCTGATCGTTGTTCATGTTTCCAGGTCCTCCTCTCTGATATGGACTACCGAAACTGCGTTGGAATATTGCTTCAGAATGCGCAGACGATCATCGATCTCGTCATCCATATAGGTGGTGAGAAAAATAATCTCTGCATTATTAAGCCCTGCGTCGATGTCATCCTGCAAGAGTAACTTGATAGACAAACCATCTGAAATGCGCAGAGTCGCAAAGCCTTGCATGATCTGTTTGTAATGCTCGTCGCTAGAGAGCTGCGGATAGCGGATGTAGCGCGCATTTTCTGTCGGACAATTGCCGGCAAAGCCGACTTTGCAACCGTTATTTACTGCATCGCGAATCAGTCCGGAGGATACAGAAAGACCGTATTCCATCAGTTCTTCATAGCGGTCGTAGGTGGATTTTCCGGCATTTTGCAGATGAAAATTGAGGTAGATCATAAATATTCGTCCGGTGCAATAGTCTCTCATATTGACCATAATGTCAGAGGCGTCGATCACAGGATGTCTTGCGGTCGCTTTATAGTTGATGGCGCTCATTGGGTCACCGAAGCGATATTCGCGGATACCTGAAAAGGAGAAGGGATCTTGGATCAGTCTTCTTTTCGAGGTGTATTCACCTAAAAGGCACGAGACGGGGAAGGTATTGATCATTGGATCAATGAACTGCGGATAGACGTAGATATCAGCCGGTGCATTGATGAAGAGTGGATCGTTTTTTCGGTAGATGCAGACAGATGAGATCTGATAATGCCCTCTTTTTTCGCAGAACACCTCATGGCGACGTTTGGTCTGCATGAAGGGCATCAGCATAAATCGGCTGACAATCGGCTCCTGCTCTTCGCTTTGCGTCGTGCCGTCCGGTTTTTGACCGTCTAGCCACAGCCCACCGAAGAAGTACTCCTCCACATCGACACGGAATAGCGGGAAAAACGTGGGATTGTAAATGGTTTCGGTCAGCGTGACACTGTCGCCTGCGTAAACATCTCTTACGGAAAACTCACGCGTATAGACCAGTTTTTCGAGATACTTGCCTTTCATTTTGCGGTAGATTGCCGCAAAAACGATTGACAAAACGATTACTGCCGCAAGGACTCCGAGTAGAATCCCGATCCATGCGTTTTGGCTGATATACTGCGCGATTTTTAATAAAAAACCGTTCAGATCTTCTACAATAAAGTAATATATGCTTTCTATATAATGCACTTGTTTTTTTCCTTAAAATCGAAGTTTTCAGTTGTAAACACCGTCAAAGACTGTTTCTGTGGGGACAGGCGCTTTGTCAACGATTTCTTTGATGATCTCTTCGCCGGCATTCAATTTCAGTCTTGCTGAGGAGGTCATCATTAAGCGGTGTGCGAGTGTCGGGACTGCCATCTTCTTGATGTCATCGGGAAGAACATAGTTTCTGCCTTCGATTGCCGCCATGCATTTGGATGCTTTTAACAGAGCAAGTCCGCCACGAGGCGAGGAACCAAGCACCACGGAAGGATAATTTCTGGTCGCTTCGACGATGAAAGTGATGTATTTCATCAGATCTCTGTGAATGTAAATATCATCGAGTTCCGCTGCTGCGTCGATCACATCTTGCTGTGTGGCGACAGCTTCGAGGTTCTTTAACGGATTATTGCGGTTGAAGCGTTCAAGAATATCGACATTTTCGTTGAATTTTGGGTAATTCATCGAGCATTTGATGAAGAAACGGTCGATTTGCGCTTCGGGAAGCGGGAAAGTACCCATGTTTTCAAGAGGGTTCTGCGTGGCAATGATCATGAACGGTTCGGGACAAGGATAGCGCACACCGTCAATGGTCGCTTGGCGCTCTTCCATGCATTCAAGAAGACCCGACTGGGTTTTTGGGGTTGCGCGGTTGATTTCATCTGCAAGTACGATGTTTGCAAAGATCGGTCCCTTTATGAGTTCAAACTCAGTAGTCTTCATGTTATAGTAATTGATGCCGGTAATGTCCGAGGGCATCAAGTCGGGGGTGAACTGAATACGCTTGCAGTCGCAGTCAAGAGATGCGGAGAAAGATTTGACTAGCATCGTTTTGCCTGTACCCGGAACGTCTTCAATGAGGATGTGACCTCCACAGAGCAGGGAAATGTACAGCAACTTGATGGTCTCATCCTTACCGATGATAACTTTGTGAATATTGGTGCTGAGTTTTTCGTAAAGTTCGTTGATTTTTTTCATAATACTCTCCCGAATCGAATTTAAATCGCTGACCCGAGTATACCATATTTTCACAAAAAAAGCAAGTGCTTTTTTGCATTTTTTGTAAAAAAAGCACTTGCTTTGAAATTTATAGGGTGCGCTTGATCTCAAGAACCTCTTTGGCTAGTTCGGAAAGGCTGCCTTCCTTGAAAGGCGAAGGAATTCCCACCGCTTCAAGCAGTTCTTCAAACGGCTTTTCAGAGCCGGTCTTAGACAATTTCAAATACCGTTTTAAGGCTTCTGAATAATTCTCTCTGCTCATGACTAGGAACCAAAGCGAAACCGTTTGCGCAAGGCAGTAGTCGATATAATAGAATGGCGTTTCAAAAATGTGCATCTGATACTGCCATCTGGTACCTTCAGAGATATAAGGAACGTCTGAAAGATCGAGATAGGGACGATATTTTTTCTCAAGGGAGAGATAGAGTTCCTTGCGGTCAGCCGGCGTCATATCGGGGGTTTCATAGACTTTTTGCTGGAATTCATCAACGATCACGCCGTACGGAATGAAGGAAATAGCAGAGAGCAGGTGCTTCTTTCTGTATGCATTGCCCATTTCCCCGAAGAAGCGGTCAATGTACTTCCAACAAAGAAATTCCATCGACATTGAGTGGCATTCTGCCGTTTCCATCGTCAGATCGACGTCTCTATCTCCGTAATGGAAAGAGAAATATGCGTGAAGCGCATGACCGAATTCGTGAGTGATGACGTCAATGTCTCCCGTCGTTCCGTTGAAATTGGCAAGGATGAAGGGTTGCTTGTATTTTGCAAATTCAGTGCAATATCCGCCACCCCATTTGCCCTCGCGGGCATCAACGTCGAAGTATTCGCCTTCAAGCATATCGCGCATGAATTTGCCGACTTCTTCGTCCATTTCGTTGTACATTTCGACTGCGGCGGCAAAAATTCCGTTTTTATCTAAGATCGGCTTGGGATTTTTTCCGATGGTGTAGATCGCATCGTCGTAGAAATGAATGTTTTCATAACCGAGTTCTTTGGCAAGACTGTTTTTTAATGCTGTAACGACCGGGACGATATCCAAGGCGACATTGTCCCTGAATTTTTCCACCATATTTGCAGTATAGTCAAGGCGTCCCATGCGATAATAGCCGAGTTCCACAAAGTTTTTGTAACCGAGTTTTTGGGCAATTCTTGTACGGATTTTAACAAGGCGATCGTAGATGTCGTCGAGTTCTTCGGCGTGCTTTTTTAAACCTTCTCCGATCGCAACGGCGCACTTTTGACGCACTGCGCGATCTGCGTTTTCTAAATTTCCGCGTAACACCGACAAAGGGATCTGCTCTCCTTCCCAGTCGAACAGCATGCTGCTCATCAATCTCGAATATTCTGTGACGATGGCGTTTTCCTTTTGGCAATCCTCAATGACTTCGGGAGAGAAGGTCTTCATTGATATTTCTGCCTGACCAAAGAATTTGGGATTCAGTTTTGAACGCAATTCGTTTGCAAAAGGAGATGCCAGCAGTAGCTTGAAGTAAGAGACAAACAGTTCTTGAAAGAGAGGTCCGATTTCATCGTAATATTCCACCTCTTTTGAGTAGAATGCATCCCCTGTGTTTAGGGTAAAGCGACAGTTCGACAGCGAAGCGGCAGTGGAATACTCATCCGTCATATCGTCAAACAGTTTTTTTGCGGCGAGAAGATCTTCAACATTTTCGGCGTCTTCAATCTTTTTTTTGACCTCATCGAAAGCGATGCGCCCCTCTTCAATGGTGTATCGTTTGTAGGGAATTTCAGAAAATTTCATGATAGTACCTTTCATTTGAATAATTTGTATTGATCGTTGATCTTTTCAAGCGCGAAATACATGGGAATGCCCACCGCTGCGCAGGAAATGCTTTGCCCGATAAAGACCGACAGCGCGGACATGGCGAGTACCGGTAGGGCATTGTTAAAGCCGAGAAAACTCTTGATGCCGTATCCGTAATAGAGGATGAGCGGTACGGCAAGAGCGTTGATAAAAATTGCCGGAAGAGGAAGAAGATACGCTTTCGTCCTTCTTTTGTGCATGGCTTTTCCGATCCGATGTGTGAGAAGCGCTGCCAATAATGTGGCAAGTGACCCGAAAAGAATATCATATATATTCCCGCCGATCAGATTGGAAAGTAAACAGCCGACGAACAGCCCCGGGATCGCCGCCGGTGTAAAGGCAGGCAGGATGCACAGTGCTTCCGCCAAGCGCACCTGGATGCCCATGGATGAAAATTGCCATGTGGCAAAAGTCAGCACGGCATACAGTGCTGCGATGATCGCCGCATGGCATAAAAATTGGATCTGCTTTTTCATAAATTAAATCTCCGTAGTTTTGATTTAGGTGAGGATGGTTACGAACTCACCAAAGTACATTATATCATTATTTTCTGAAAATGTCAAGAGCTGGGAATCAAATTGACCAACAAACAAAGAAGCGGTACTGTCAAAATACTGCTTATCGTTCCGAGGAGCACCATGTTTGCCGCAGGCTTCTGGCCTTTTTCGAGCAATTCAGCAAAGTTCTGTACCATGCTGGCAATAGGACAGGCGGAAAGGATCACGATCGTCGCGCGCAGAGAATAGTCGATGGGCAGAAAACCGACTGTCAAAAAAGCAAAGAGCGGATAGACGATTTGATTGATCCCAACTGCTAAATACTGCTTTTTGTCATTGAAGATATTCTTCATCGGCACCGTTGCCAGCCGCATACCCATAATGAGCATGCAAAGCGGTGTGGACATCCGAGCAAGCAGGGTGATCATTCCGTCAAGGTCTTCGCCGAGTGAAATTCCGAAAACGTAGAAGGGAACAGCAACTGCCAAACTGATGACTGCCGGATTCAGGAAAACTTTTTTTGCCGAAATGTATTTTTTGTCCCCCGAAAGAAGGTACATGCCGAGCGTCCAACCGATCATATTCATCGAAAGTGAGTAGATCGAGGAATAGGCGATCGCTTCGGGATATTGCGGCAGAATGCGTTCGAGAAGCGGGACGCCCAAAAAACCGCAGTTTGAAAAGACGGTTGCAATGTTGATTACGCGATAGATGATCTCTTTCTTTTTGCGCGCGATCAGCAGATAAAACAGTAGGATTCCTGCAAGTTGAAGTGCGCTTGTCAAGAGAAATGCGAGCAGCAGATTGCCCGCGGAGCGCATGGAAAAATCCATTTTACAAAATGAATAGATCGTCAGACAGGGTTGCGAGACATAGACTAAGACCTTGGTGAAGAAAGGAATGCCCTTTTCGTCTATCTGTTTAAAACGAACAAGCAGATAGCCGGGAAGTGCATAAAGCAACATCACGGCTACCGCAGAAAAAGTGACTAAAAAATTCATTTGTGTGTTTCGTCCTTTTGACTTTCGCAAATATATCTTGCGACATGCACGCCTGAAGCAGATGCATGGGAGAGCGAATGGGTGATGCCGGAACAGTCTCCGATGACGAACAGTCCCTTATGACAGGTCTCAAGATTTTCATTGATCTCGACTTCCATATTGTAGAATTTCACTTCTACGCCGTAGAGCAGGGTATCGGGGTTGGCGGTTCCGGGTGCGATCTTGTCAAGGGCATAGATCATTTCGATGATGTCGTCGAGAATGCGCTTTGGGATGACCAGAGATAGATCTCCTGCCGTCGCCGCGAGAGTCGGGCGTACAAAACCTTCCTGAATACGTTTTTCGGTCGAACGTTTTCCGTCGACAAGATCACCGAAACGTTGGACCATTACGCCGCCGCCAAGCATGTTGGAAAGTCGGGCGATGCTTTCGCCGTAGCCGTTGCTGTCTTTGAATGGTTCGGAAAAATGCTTTGCAACCAGAAGCGCAAAATTGGTGTTTTCCGTTTGCTGTGCGGAATCTTCGTAGGAATGTCCGTTTACTGTCACGATACCGTTGGTGTTCTCATTGACGACAGCACCCTTCGGATTCATACAGAAGGTGCGTACAAGATCCTGATACTGCTTGGTGCGGTAGATGATCTTGCTTTCATACAGTTCATCTGTGAGGTGTGCGAACACTTCATAAGGCAGTTCGACGCGCACACCGATATCTACACGATTGGAGTTGGTAGGGATCTCAAGATCCCTTGAGATTTTTTCCATCCATTTGCTCCCGCTTCTTCCGGCAGAAATGACACATTTTGCGCCTTCAAACACCTCATTTTTACTGGTAAGGCGGTAACCGTTTTCTGTTTTTTCAACGGTATCAACAGGTGTCATGAAACGGAATTCCACTTGATCTTTTAATTTGTCATACAGGTTTTGCAAGACAATATAGTTGATATCCGTGCCGAGATGACGCACAGAGGCATCGAGCAGATGCAGATTGTTTTGGACACAAAGTGTTTTGATATCACTGTTGGCGGTGCTGTACAATTTGGTGCAACCGCCACCGTTTTCCACATTGATCTGATCGACATACTGCATCAACTTTAGTGCGGTGTCTTTGCCGACATATTGGTAAAGTGTGCCGCCGAAATTGTTGGTGATATTGTACTTTCCGTCCGAGAAAGCACCGGCGCCGCCAAAACCGTTCATGATTGAACAAGGCGTACAACCGATACAGTGTTTGATCTTTTTACCATCAATTGGGCATTTTCTGCCTTCAAGAGGTCTGCCGGCTTCCAAAACGAGCACTTTTAGGGTGGGGGATAATTTGGTCAGTTCATATGCGGAGAAAATTCCACCGGGGCCTGCGCCCACGATTATTACGTCATAAAACATGTTAGAACCCTTTCCGGTTTATTTTTTGTGATAAAGTTTTTTGATTTGGTATTTCGGTTGGCAGGTGACATTCATACCCAACTTTTTGTATGTTTTTTCATCGACGGATGAAAGAATCACGGTGAAATGCGCATCGCACCCTGAAAGATACTTCAGTTGTTCGATGGCTTTTGCAGCAAGAGGATTGGTGATCGAACTGATAGACAGGGCAATGAGAACCTCGTCCGAATGAAGCCGTGGATTATTGTTCTTGAGGCTGTCCGTCTTGAGTGCACAGATCGGAGCAAGCGTATGCGGACTGATGAGGTCGATATCTTTGTCAATACCTGCAAGTACTTTTAAGGCATTGATCAGCAACGCGGCGGAAGGACCGAGCAGTGAACTGGTTTTGCCGGTGACGACTTTACCGTCAGGAAGTACCATTGCACCCGCCGGGGCACCGGTTTTTTCTGCTTTGTCGAGCGCTGCGGCAATAGCCGGACAATCCTCTTGCGTGACCTGTGCCTGTTGCATCAGCAATTCTATTTTGTATTTCTGAGATTCATCCGCTTCACCCTGTCTGATGGCGACTTGTGTAGAAAAATAGCGGCGCAGGATCTCCATTTTGGACGCCTCTCTGACGGCATCGTCGTCAAAAATGCAGTACCCGGCCATATTAACACCCATATCGGTAGGAGAACGGTAGCAGGATTTTCCGCTGATTTTTTCAAGCATCGCTTTGAGCACAGGAAAAATTTCTATATCCCGGTTATAGTTGACCGCCAGTGTACCGTATGCCTCAAGGTGGAAGGGGTCGATCATGTTGACATCGTCCAAATCTATTGTTGCTGCCTCATACGCAATGTTGACCGGGTGATTGAGTGGCAGATTCCAAACAGGGAAGGTCTCAAATTTGGCGTAGCCAGCGAGAACACCGCGTCTGTTTTCGTGATAAAGTTGGCTTAAGCAGGTTGCCATTTTGCCGGATCCCGGACCGGGTCCGGTGACCAGAACCAAAGGCTTTGTTGTCTCAATGTATTCGTTTTTGCCGTAGCCCTCTTCACTGACAATCTTGTTGACGTCGTAGGGATAACCTTCAATGGGATAGTGCAGGTAGTGTCTCACTCCCAAACTGTTTAATTTGTTAATGAAAAGATCCGCACCGGTCTGACCGGTATAGCGCGTGATGCAAACACTGCCGACATATAGACCCAACGCGTTGAATGCGTCAATGAGTCTAAGCAGTTCGTCATCATATGTGATTCCAAGATCGCCTCTGCGTTTGTTCTTTTCTATGTCTGCCGCATTGATGGCGATGATGATCTCAATATCATCCTTCATTTGCAGAAGCATCTTGATCTTGCTGTCCGGTGCGAAGCCGGGAAGAACGCGCGATGCGTGGTAGTCGTCAAACAACTTCCCTCCCAGTTCAAGATACAACTTTCCTCCGAATTGAGCGATACGCTCTTTGATGCATTGGGACTGCAGTTGCTTGTACTTTTCGTTGTCAAAACCGAGTTTCATGATCCACCTTCTTTCCTCAAACAGAATTAAACACAATTACACACCATTCTACCACATTGTTTTTGAAAAATCAAGAAAAATATCTCAAAGTATCTTACGAATATTTCTTTTGAAATTTGTTGAATATTGACAAACAGTGCAGTTTTCTGTCATTTTTTTCAAAATGATCAGTACACTAATAAAGGAAGGTGATACAGTGCGTCCTGTGAACAATAATGTCGGAGATGAAATACCGCGACAAACTCAAGTCCCAAACGGATTATAAAAGTAAAAAATAGCTTTATTTGTTCGACAGATGGACGGTGTATTGTTACAATAGATGTGAGACTGAAGAAGAAAAAAGAATAGACAAAGTGACCGAGTTCTGTTAAAATAGAACTACCACAACTCCACCAACAGAAAGGACTCGATCACTTCGTGAGTAATTATACCACAAACAAACGCTACTGAGGAAGAGGAGAAGCTTATTAAAAAAGCATTTCAGGAACAATACCATCACTATGGATGGGATGGAACATATGCCGCTGCAGTTAAGGCAGGCTATACTCGGAGCTTCAACGGAATGGTATATGCGGCAAAGCGTATGGGTTTTGGTACAGAGTTAAAGGATAAAAAAACGTCACGCACGAATCAAAGTTGCTATCTGGAACTGACGTATCCCGGAGAAAAGGTACAAATAGATGTAAAAGAAGTGCCGTATGCCTGCTTAAGAGGTGCATTGCGCCGTGATGGCAAGCATTTATACCCACCCAATGGACAGCCATAGACGAATGTACCCGTATACGCTTTGTATATGGCTTTGAAGAACATACCTCCGAAAACACCGTGAAATTTTTGAAAATGCTCATGAATGTATTTCCGTTTCAGATCAAGACTATCCAAACAGACAATGGCACCGAATTTACATACAAATTCATCAGCAAAACCGAGAAAAGCCCGATGGATAAATATCTTGAAAAACTGAGAGAGCATCTCAAATGGAGCAACAACAAGATCATGCATACCCTCAGCAGAAAAAGCCCGATCCAACTGCTCAAGGAAAAGCCGGCGGTTTGAGTGCACCGCGTTTGGAAGCCTCTCCACTTCGCCTATGGCTTCGTTCCGAGGCTTCCAAACGCAAAGTAACCATATCTTTTTACTCTTTTCCATTTTTTTGGGTCATATCTATTTACAACGCAGAGTAGTTTTGTCAATGATGTGAGACCGAAAAAGTCAAGAAAAAAGTAACGAGTCCGGTCAAACGCTTTTGCAGACGGAAGGAGGGGTGAAGTACCTCCTTCCGTCTGCAAAAGCGGCGCGCGGTTCAGGGACAGATGTGCTCAAGTTCCTCGTGCTTTCGGTTCGGCGATCTCCAACCGAGAACCGCCATGGGAATATTGTTGGAACGGCGCAAATAACGTTTCATTTGCTCTTGCAGATCGGCAAAGGAGTAGAA
>CAZUWA010000012.1:0-11175 GCA_964623895.1 uncultured Lachnospiraceae bacterium
ATAGCATTTTTGTCAAGAAAATGCAACAGGTTTTTGAATATTTTATAGATTTTTTAAACTCACAGCAATGTTTACAGAATAAATATCCACCCGCATAGCGGGTGGATATTTATTCTGTTGACGACTCATTTTGGAGATCCAATATGGATGAATTAAAAATTATTTGTTTTCTTGAAAATTCAGCACATGATTGTCAATCTGCAAGATCAAAGTTGCAATCAATGTTCCGTTTGCGTATTTGGTATCTGAAGCGATTGCGGTTCCTTCTTTTCCATCGATCGTTATGTTATAAAATGTTGATTTAGAATTGCGATCGGTTATGCTGTATGATCCCTTATAGATCTTATTGTCGGTTTCATCTCTCATAATGAACTTGCCTTTTTCGGCAGATAGAGATATTTTTATTGCGGTTACATTGGCATAACTATCATCTGCAAGTGCAATATTCGGATCGTAGGCAATGATGGCTCCATTGCTTTCAGTAGATTGAACTGTTGCCAAATTCCAAGTGTACTCATCTATCTTACTATCACTTTGTCCGCAGGCTGTAACACTGAATATCAAGATTACAACCGGCAAGATAATTATATGCTTTTTGTTCATCATATATCCTTACATTGCTCCTTTGTAAACCGGTAAGATCCTTTTATTTTACGAAATCAAATTCGAAATCGTACATCGAAACGGTATCTCCGTCCGTGCATCCCTTCTCTTCAAGTGCGGAGATCACTCCTGCTGTGCGCAAAACCTTCTGAAAATACATCAGTGATTCGCGATCATCAAAGTTGATACTGCCCATCAGATTGTATAGCCATTCGCCTTTCACAACATAAATGCCGTTTTCTACCGTGATATTGATTTCTCTGTCGTCTCCTTGTGACAAATCAGGTGCTGTGATGTCCAATTCGCTCTCGTACACAGTCATTTCCGGCAGTGTCTCAAGAAGTTCTGCCACTCTCTTGGTCAAAATATCCAAATTTTCGCCGGTTGCCGCAGAAACATAGACCAATTCCCAGCCCCAACCTCGGACATATTCTTCGAATTCTGCACGTTTAAACAGGCTTTCATCAATGCTGTCACATTTGTTTGCGGCAATGATCTGTGGGCGAGTGGCAAGGCTGTCACTGTATTCAGCGAGTTCCGCGTTGATGGTATGGATATCGTCAATTGGATTTCTTCCTTCGCTCATTGAGACATCTACCACATGAATGAGCAGTCTGCAACGATCCACATGGCGCAAAAAAGCGTGTCCCAATCCCGCACCTTCCGCCGCGCCTTCGATCAGTCCCGGAATATCGGCAACAACATAACCTTTTCCTTCGCCTGTCTTGACCACGCCAAGATTCGGTTGCAGAGTGGTAAAATGATAATTAGCAATCTTTGGTCGTGCATCGCTGATACAGGAAAGAATGGAGGATTTTCCGACATTCGGCAGACCAACCAGTCCAACATCGGCGAGCATTTTGAGTTCAAACAAGACTTCGCGCTCCTCGCCGTGTGTTCCGTTTTTGGCAAAGCGCGGGACTTGTCTCGTGGGAGTTGCAAAATGCTTGTTCCCCCAACCACCTTTTCCGCCTTTGCAAAGAATGAACTCTTCTTCGCTGTTCGACATATCTTTGATGATCAAACCTGTTTCGGCATCTTTGATGACCGTTCCGGGTGGAACGGGCAGGCGCAGATCAGCACCGTTTTTTCCGTGAAATTTGCCGCCTTTTCCGTCGTCTCCGTTTTCGGCAATGAATTTTCTCTTGTACTTATACTTTAACAGGGTGTTGTCCCCTTTGTCGATATAGATGACGATGTTGCCGCCTCGTCCGCCATCTCCGCCGTCGGGACCGCCTTGAGCAACATATTTTTCTCTGTGAAAGGAAACGCTTCCGTTGCCGCCATCTCCTGCTTTTAGATAAATTTTTGTGTGATCTATAAACATATAAATGAAACCTTTCTGCCTATTCAAGCATCTTTAAAAATGTTTCTTCATCAATGATCGTCACGCCGAGCGCTTGCGCTTTGGTGAGTTTCGAGCCCGCTTCTTCTCCTGCCAGAACATATGTGGTGGATTTTGAAACAGAGGAAGAAGTCTTTCCACCGTTCTGCTCGATCAGCGCACTTGCTTCAGAACGCTTTAGAGTCGGTAATGTACCGGTCAAAACAAAGGTCATGCCATTGAACTTGCCGTCCGCTGCCTTTTTTTTCGTAGTCATGACCACTCCGAATGATTTTAAACGGTCGATCAGGTTTCTTGTTTGGTCGTGTGAGAAGAAACTGACCACGCATTCCGCAGTGACCGATCCGAAATCGGGCAGCGCCGCAATTTCTTCGGCTGTTGCCGTAAACAGGCGTTCGATATCTCCGTATTCTTTGGCGAGAAGTTTGCCTGCCTTTTCTCCAACATTGGCAATACCGAGTGCGTAAATCAATCGCGCAAGTCCGGAATCTTTGGATCTTTCGATCGCAGCAATCAGGTTTTCCGCAGATTTTTTGCCCATGCGGTCTAATTCGATAATCTGTTCCGCAGTTAGGGCATAAAGATCTGCAATATCATTCAACAACCCTTCGGAAATGAGCGACCTGATTACTGCCGGTCCCATGCCGTCGATATTCATGGCATCCTTTGATGCAAAATGTTCGATGGCACGCTGTCTTTGTGCCGGGCAGACAGAATTGGTGCATACGGTTTTGGCTTCTCCTTCGATGCGAATGACGCTTTCCCCACATGAGGGGCACTTTTCGGGCATACTGTAGATCGGACGGCTGTTGTGCGCGGGATCTTTCTTTGAAGAAACGACTTCCGGAATGATATCTCCTGCCTTTTGCACTGTGACGGTATCGCCGATGCGGATGTCCTTGAAACGGATATTGTCGATATTGTGTAGTGTTGCTCTCGAAATGGTAGAACCGGCAATGCGTATCGGGGCTAAGAGTGCGTTTGGTGTCAGTACACCTGTTCTGCCGACCTGAATGTAGATGTCAAGTAGAGTCGTCTCTTTTTGCTCCGGTGGGAATTTATAAGCGACTGCCCATTTTGGGGTGCTTGTTCCTTCGCCCAACTTGTTGCGTTTTTCAAGGTCGTTGATCTTGATCACTACACCATCAATGTCATAGGAAAGCCCTTCTCTGCCTCTGCCGATTTCTTCGATGCGGTCGATCATTTCGGCGGTGCTTTCTGCCAACTTGTATTCGAGTACATGAAAGCCCTGCTCTTTGATAAAGTCGAGCGTTTCGGCATGGGTTGTAAACTCTTTATCGCATTTTTGCAAATTGAAGATAAAAATGTCCAAATGCCTTTTTGCGGTAATCGAGGAGTCCAGTTGCCGTAAAGAACCGGCGGCAGCATTTCGCGGATTGGCAAACAATGGTTCGTCTGCCGCGGCACGCTGTTCATTCAACTTTTCAAAAGATGCACGCGGCATGAAGACTTCTCCACGTACCTCTAAATATCCGGTATACGGAATGGTCATTGGAATAGACTGCACAGTGCGGAGATTTTCCGTCACGTTTTCTCCAACGGCGCCATCCCCACGGGTTGCACCGGAAATGAATCTGCCGTCTTTATAGATGAGCGCGACTGAAAGCCCGTCGATCTTCCGTTCAACCGTATAGTTACCATTTCCGGCGGTGCGTTCAACGAAAGCGGCAAGTTCTTCGTAGGAAAAAACGTCGGTCAAACTCTTTAACGGTACGGTGTGTACATGTTTTTCAAATTTTTCTTGAACTGTGCCTCCCACGCGGTAGACGGGAGAAGTTGGATCGTATAGTTTCGGATGCGCGGCTTCGAGTTCTTCGAGGCGACGGAAAAGGCGGTCAAACTCCGCATCGGAGATTTCAGGTGCGTCTTCAAGGTAATACTTCTTTCGATGATATTCTACCTGTGTGCGCAAATATAACAGTTCTTCCTTTTCGGTCATACCCTTCACCGCCTTTTTAAATGTTCATACAAAAATATTGTACCATAACAACGAAAAAAATGCAATGTTTTTTGAGGATTTTCTCTCCCTTGTCGCGTAGATATTTTTAAAAATTGAACTTTCTTGGTATATTTTCCGATTATTTGCTCAAACTGTTTTTGTGGGGGAAATGCCCCAAAGGAAAGGAGAAAATCATGAGCCCGAAAGAACTCTTATATGTCGAGGACGCTTTAAATCACGCGAAATTCCTTGAGAATCAGTGTATCAATGCCGCAAATCAGGTCACCGATCCAAATTTAAAGCAGTCGTTGCGTACTATGGCGGAGAAGCACCGTCAGACCTTCAGCAGTTTCTATAGTCTCGTTTGATTTGAAAGGAGAATGCAAAATGGACGATAAGACCATCCTTGAAAACCTGTTACTCACTACAAAAGGTGTCTGCGATCTTTACCTGCACGGCAGTATCGAATCGGCAGGCACGACCAATGTCCACAGTACCTTCAACAAGGCGCTGACCGATACTCTTGCCATGCAGACCGATATTTACAAGACGATGACCGATAAAGGTTTTATGCAACCGCCCGCTCCTGCGGAGCAGACCAAGGTCAAGGAAGTGAAAAACAAGTTCTGCTGCAATAGTTGTAACTGCAACTGACAAAACAAGGACTGTTACCGCGAAATATGCGATACCGGTCCTTGCTTTTTTATTTCATTCTAACCAGTTGTCTTAACCCGTTGGCTAAAGCGGCGCAGAATTCATCAACTTCATCCTTTGTGTTTTCGGCGGAGAGACTGACACGCAGGGTACAGTCTGCTTCCCTTGGGGAGAGACCAAATGCGGTCAGTACATAACTTTTATGACCACCGTTCGAGGAACATGCCGATCCGGAAGAAACGCAAATACCTTTGGAAGAAAGAAAATGCAGTGCTGTTTCGCTTTTGATCTGCGGTAAGGTGATGCTTAAAATATGCGGTGCAGATTGCTCGGGAATGTTCGGTTTGATCTCCCCAGGCAGACTTTCGATCAGATACTGCCGCAGGTCCTCTGTCTTTTCTGCGTTGGCAAGATAGTTTTCGGCTTGCTCTGCTACAGCGCCAGCAAATCCTGCGATACCGATCGTGTTTTCTGTTCCGGAACGCAGTCCTTCTTCCTGTCCGCCACCGCAGAGGATCGGAAGAATTGCTTTTCTTTTGATCAGTTCCTTCGAAACGAGTAATGCTCCACATCCTTTTGGTCCATGGACTTTGTGAGCGCTGACGGACATCAGATCTGCTCCGGTCGTCGTCGGAGTAAAGGGAATTTTCAAAAATGCCTGTATGCCGTCTGTATGGCAAACGACTTTGTCGTTCACTCGGTGTGCGTAGTCAAACAATTTTTTGACACTGTATACCGCTCCCGTTTCGTTGTTGACTGACATCAGAGAGACCAACACGGTATGTTCGTCCATTTCAGCGTGGAACTGCTCTTCATCGATCTTTCCGCCAACGGTTGCCAATCGCACCACCTTGAAACCTTCTTGCTCTAAGCGTGCACACGGCTCCATTACACAAGCGTGCTCGCTGTTGGTGATGATGATCTTCGGTTCTTTGAAACGCTTTGCGCGTGCTGTCCCGAAAATCGCCAAATTGTTGGCTTCCGTTCCACCGGAAGTGAACACCACTTCATGTTGTTCTCTTTTGCTCTTGAGGGCATGCAAAAGTGTTTCTTTTGCCTCTTTTTTGATCCCCGCACCTGCAAGTCCCATGAAATGCAAGCTAGATGGGTTTCCGTATTGCTCGATTGCGCGATGTATTCCTTTTATTGCTCCATCTGAAAGCGGTGTGGTCGCGCTGTTGTCAAAATAGATCATTTTTATGACCATAGCTTTCTAAATCATGAAAGCTTCCTTTCTTGCGGAATAGATCGGTCTTGCGAAGCAAAATCGTCATCTCTTAGGTGGATAAAGCCACCAAACGCGATTGAAAGATCGATCTTTCAATCTTTTTCTGTTAGTTCAAAATTTTTAACGACCTTTTTCGCATCGGAAAGTTGTTCGTCAAAGCGATCTTCCGTTGCGGTGTAGGTAAACAGGTACAGATATCCGTCGGCATAAAGATAGTACTGGCGGAATTTGTAGGTCTGAAGTTCTTTTTTTGTGGTGTCGTTTTCCTCATATTCCAAGAAAAGACTGCCCGAACCATGTGCATTTGCCGCAGAAAGAGAGGCGGTAAAATCAATGTAACTGTAGATCAGTTTTGCATCATTTTCCTCTTTGATAATAAAACTGTCCTTCAGCGCCGCTAAATTCTCGTCAGTCACCTTTTCTTCCCCATTTGTTGTGATAAGGGTATAATCCTTCAAACTGCCGAACATTCTGTATGCAGTTGCAAGAATGTATTTTTCAAGTGCGTTGACTTCTCCGAACTCTGCTTCATTGGCATATTTTTCTGCATAATCATTTGCAAATGCCACAAGATCCTTCACCTCTGTCTCGGTAAAAGAGATGTTTGACAGGATGGTACTGCTGGGAACGCGCATACAGATCATGCCAAGGCTGGTATCGATGATCCATTCGTCAGGGCAAAATAGCAAATACCGATCATTTGAAACGACCTCCACCGTGGCATTTTCAACTGCTTTATATCCGTCCGGTGCGGTGAAATTCTCCTTATCAAAGGAGACTGTGGCAAGGACAGCGGCAAGAAGTTCTTCTGATTCTGCACCGGGGGTGGTGGTGTAAGTGAAAAGATAGAAATTGCTTTCGTTATAAAAGAGATACTGAATATAACTGTAGGCAACACCTGAGATGTTGAGCGTGTATCGTGCCTCTAGCGCCGATTTTTCTGCGACGGTCTTTCCTTCTGTGAGGGTCTCCTCATAGTCGCCGTAAAGTCCCGTCAACTGTGCCTTCAATTCTTCGTAATTCTTTTCTAAGTTGCCGTATACATAGTCGGAATGGCGGCATTGAATAGAGAAACTATCCCCTGTCGCACCTTTTCCTGCAAGGATATTTGCCGACATAGTCACTGTATATTCTTCCGGAAGAGCAAAGATAATATTTTCTACCCCTTGGCGATACTCCTCGCTGTCCGAAGGCGCATACATACCGGTTGGTGCGGGCGTGCCGCAGGCAGAGAACATGCCGAGCACCAGGACGACCAGTAAAACAAACGCTGTTTGCTTGATGAAACGTTTCATGTTAAAAGATCCTTTCTTATGCCTCTTGCAATTTGCAAAAGTGGACGATTTCCGTTATAATATGATCGAATGATTGAAATTGTTGTTTTTTGTCGTCTTGCTGCCTTTGTTTTTTACAAAATGATCTGTCCGCACGCCAGTTCACCTTCTCTTGAAGTGATTTTGACCGGCAGGATCTGACCGTGCAGATCATTCTGACTATCCACCGCTACCTCGATAAAGTTTGCAGTGTGTCCTATCATTTTGCCATCCTTCCTGTTTTCGAAAAGAACATCATATTTTTTGCCGATCTGCTTGTCCAATTCTCTCTTGCAAATCTCACTGCAAAGTGCGATCAGTTTTGCTGAGCGCGCACTCTTGATATACTCCGGAACTTGATCCTTCATATCTGCGGCTTCGGTTCCGGGACGAGGAGAATAGGCAAAAACATGCACATGCAACAGTTCTAATTTTTTCAGAAACCGACAGGTTTCTTCAAATTCTTCATCTGTTTCTCCGGGAAAGCCGACAATGATATCTGCGGTGAAATGCACATCCGGTCGGCAGAGACGCATATGACTGATATTCCGCTCAACTTGCTCGGTGTTGTAACGGCGGCGCATTCGATGTAAAACGCTGTCGCTACCGCTCTGCAAAGACAGATGAAAATGGGGTGCAGTGGTGGGAATACCGAAAAGTTTGTCGGTGACTTCCGGGCGAAGATATGATGGATCAATCGAGGAAAGTCGGATACGCGTCAACCCTTTGATCTCATGCATGGCTATAACGAGATCGCCGAGATCTGTGCAGTTGAGGTCACTGCCATATGCCGAGACTTCGATTCCCGTCAACACCAATTCTTTGTACCCGGCGGCGACCAACCGTCTTGCTTCTTCAATGCATTCGCGAAGCGGTCTTGAAACGATTTTCCCTCTGGCACGCGGAATGATACAGTAGGCGCATTTGCTCTCACACCCATCTTCGATCTTGATATAGGCGCGCGTGCGCTCCGAGCGTGCGACCGCCATTTTTTCGTATCCGACTTCTGAAAGATCGGCGATCTCACATCCGCAAACCGGTATTCCGGTTTTGACGTATTCAAGAATACGGGCAACTACTTCGTTTTTGTTGCGGTTTCCGGTAACATAGGACACCCCCTCTATCTTGCGAAAGGCATCCGCTTCGATCTGGGAAGCGCAACCCGTTACCAAAAGATAGCACCCGGGGTTTTCTCTTGCCGCGCGCCGCACTGTTTGCCTTGCTTTGCGCGCACTTTCCGCCGTGACTGTGCAGGTATTGACCACCGCCACATCTGCATGAGTCTCCGTGCTCTCAAAGCCTTCTTTTTCAAGAAGTTCCAGAATCGCTTCACTTTCATATTGGTTGACTTTACAACCGAGGGTATAAATAGCGACTTTCATGAAAACTCCTTTCAAAAACGAATGTTGCAACTGATTTGTTGTACCATAAAGTAAAGATGCTTGCAAGGGCATGCTTGAGAAGCCGTCAATAACGCAGGCGCACCGCACCATGACTTGTCAAGCAAGACTTTTTATACATTATACCACAGATCCAAACAAAAGTAAAGAACAAAATTGCATTTCGGTCAAACCGATCGTCATACAGGAGACTGAAAAGGTATAAGATCTCAAAAAATAAAGTAATCTTATAAAAAATAGTTGAAAAAAGAAACAAACTGTGCTATACTATGCGTATAAATATATTATTTGGAGGAATATCATGGGAATTCTAAATACTTTTCTTACATGGATTCTTGGTTATGGCTTGCGCATTTTGATTGCGGCAGTCATCTTGATCGTCGGTTGGGTTTTGATCGGCAAACTTTCCAAGGCGGTTAGTAAAACCGATAAGATGCAGAAATACGATCCGACTCTTGCAACATTCGTGCGGAGTGCGATCAATCTCGGCTTAAAGGTCCTGCTCGTTGTTATTTGCGTAATGATCATGGGTGTGCCCGGTTCTACCTTTGCAGCTTTGATCGCATCTGCCGGTGTGACTGTCGGTCTTGCATTACAGGGCGGTCTTTCCAACATTGCGGGTGGTATTATGTTGCTCGTCTTCAGGCCCTTTAAGGTCGGGGATTTCATTTCTTCAAACGGTTACGACGGCACAGTTACCGGCATCAATCTTTTCTATACCAATATTCGCACCGCCGATAACAAAAGAGTTTATCTGCCGAATGGTTCTCTTTCCAATGCCGCGCTGATCAATGTTACGGCAGAAGATACACGCCGCGTGGATCTCAGTTACCTTGTGACCTTTGATTCCGATCTTGAAAAGGCTAAGAAAGTCCTTAAGTTGATCGCTAACACCAATCAAAAGGTTTTAAAAGATCCCGAACTGCAAGTTGTGGTTTCCGATTATGCAGACGGTGCTTACAAACTCACGCTTCGCGCATGGTGCAAGACCGAGGATTACTGGGATGTCTTCTTTGGCATACAGGATAAGGTGCAGACTGCATTTGAGACCAGTGGCATCAAGATCGGTCATCCGCATGTTGTAGTGCATATGGACAAAGAATAATTAAAAATAACGTATAATATTTTTACAGGGATTTTACCAAATAAAACGGTGAAATCCCTTTACTTTTTTGGCTAATTGTTGTATAATCAAAGCGTAGAACATTTGACCGAAAGGAAGCGTATTATGAAAAAGATCATTTCTATTGTTTTAATCGTCGTTTGCCTTCTGTCTCTTTTCACGGCATGCGGTAACAAAGTGACGACTACGGAAACACAACCCACTTCGACACCTTCCGAAAGTGTTTCTTCGGAAGAAAATACCGAACTTCCCGTAGCGGAGCAAGATATGAAGTATCAGTATGGTGTTTATAACATTCTGTATGCGGAAACGGGAGAAGCAGTGTATCTCGATAATACCAACAAACTGATCCTGAACACCGAGAATAAAAGCACCTTGAAGGATCGTTTTACTTTACATATCAAAGAGCGTGTAGTGGACGGTGTTCGTACCAAATATTATGCGATCTATATCGGTGACGACGAAGTAAACGGTATTGGCGTTTCTACAATGATTCCTTCCAGTGCGAAGTTACTGGTAGATCATGTGGGATACAACCCCACAGACAAACAACTTTGGACGGTTGAGGATTGTGGGGATGGTACTTGTATGTTGGTGCCAAAGTGTAGCCTACCTAAAAAGCCGATGTGCCTTGCGATCAAGGATGGTCAACTTGTTGCGGCTGACAGGGATGAAAATGACAGATCTCAGCGTTTCAAGATCGAAAAGGCAGAAGCGCACCCCTCATATTATGAATATGTCAGTAAGAATGGGGAGGCAGTTGTTCGCGTTTCAAAAGATACCGTAACAAAGAGCACAGGGGTGACACATGAGTACATGCAGGACTATGCCGATTTCTTTGAGGAGGCGATCAGAAAAGAAGTGGAACTGACAGGATTTCGCCCTTATGATATTTTTGTTATTTCCGGATGGGAAGACATTGCGCTTGCAGCAGGTGTCGGGGATAACTATAATGTGATCACTGCAGGCGAAGACTTCATGAAAACCGAAATGTCCAGAATGGCATATAACCGTGATAAAAATAATATCATGGATCTTTCTTTCGGTATGTTGCATGAATTGGGACATATGTTTGATTCTCAAAGAGGGTGGAACTTTGAGAGCGAAGCATGGACGGATCTGAAACTCTGCTATGTTATTGACAAGATGACCAAAGATCATGCGGAAACCGACGGTTTGATCTTCGGCTGCTCACCGCAGGATTACCCGAAGGGTAGAGTCTTCACTTATGAGGGCATGGCAGAGTGTTTGGATATTCATAAAAACAAGGGCGCAATGGAAACGGTTTACGGTTTCTATGGCGCGGCAAGACTGTTCTTGCTGATGGCATACGACTTCGGATGGGATCCGTTTATCGAAACCTTCCACTGGTATCAGGACAACGGCTATACACAGAATTCGTTTGAACGGTATGAACGCTTTACGATCTTTGTTGATAAACTTTCCGAATTTTCCGGTAAAGATATCAAGAATGACTATCTGAATGAAAACAACTGGAAGGTATTCGAAGAGTACTATACCGGCAAAACGACCGAAGCGGTTTAATATT
>CAZUWA010000012.1:11275-38972 GCA_964623895.1 uncultured Lachnospiraceae bacterium
TTCAATTTGTCTTCCCAAAAATCCTGCTGCTGTCTGTACCAATTTTTGCTCGGCTTCGGGGGACAGACGTGAGGGTTTCTCCTCACTTTTCAAGGAAGCGACCGCGCCGATGACGTCACCCTGAGAGAGGATCGGCATAATGGTTGAGACTTTGTAGGTCTGACCGGGATCTCCGGTGAGGTCAAAGCGCTGTTCTTCGTTACATTTGACCATTGTCCGACCGGACATCACCTCATCTGCCTTGCCGGAAACGCTTTTGTCTAAAAATTCCTTCTTCGGAACGCCGGCGCAGGCGATCACGCTGTCTCTGTCGCATACTGCGACAGGCATTTCGGCAGTCTTGTAAAGCGTTTCGGCATATTCTGCCGCGAAGTTGTTTAGTTCTCCGATGGGGGAGTATTTTTTGAAGATGACCTCTCCCTCTCGGTCGGTGTAGATTTCTAAAGGGTCACCTTCTCTGATACGCATCGTTCTTCTGATCTCCTTTGGGATCACCACCCGTCCGAGATCGTCAATTCTTCTGACGATTCCTGTTGCTTTCATCTATATATTCTCCTTCGAGTCTTAAAATACTTGGCAATTGACTTGCACTACTATTATTTGCAAAATCGACCACAGTATTCCCGAAAGGAAAAAGGAAGGTTTTAACAAAAATATTGTCGGGAGATTGATGAAAAATAGTGAAAGGTATAAAATAATTGCGGAAAAATTAGCTACAGCGGAATCATAGAATGGGTTAAACGAGAAAAGGATGATAAAAGTCGAGTGGATTTTTTGTCATCCTTTTTGTTAATTGTCGATTTTTGTGCGCGATCAGAGCAGTTTGTCGCGATACACTGTCTGCCAGTTGATGCGCAGGATCTTGATGCTATCCGGTTTATCGCTTTCTTTGACTTGCGTGATGTAGCCTTTTGCGATGAGCGCACGCAGGCTGTCTGAGATCTTTTCCTTGCTGACATTGTTGGCGCGGGCAACCGCTTCTACTGTCTGCCAAAAGGTGGCACGTACTTTTTTGTTTTTGTTTTTTTCGAATAAACGTTTGAGACTTTTTAAGATCATGGCGCTGTAATCGTCTTGCGGAAGCAGTTCGATCTTTTCGTTCGGGAAAAGTCTGGTATAGGTCGCGCAGCCTTCCAGTTGCGCGGAGCAGGCGTTTTTGACGGCATAAACACCGACTTCTTTTTGACATTTGGTGACCAAAAAACTGACCGCTGAAGAAAAATGACCGTCTCCTGTAAAGATCACATAAGCGTCGACGCTGTGATCACTGCGCATAGCGTATTGATAGATATGATCCAGCATGATGAAATCGGTGAAATCTTTTTCAACTTTTGCAGAAGCATTTTGTGTTTCGATAATCGTATTGGAAACCTGACGAATGTTGAATATTTCAGCACGCAGGGAGGGATTGGAAAAATCCCCGAAAAAGGCGATGTCTTGAATGTCATAACGGTCGGAGAGCTCGTCTCTGAATGCCTTGACATCCGGCTTTTGCTTATACATTTTGTCCAGTGATATGTACCAGTGTTCATAATCCACGAACACCATGGCTTTCTTTTTGCGTCCGATCTTGCTGCCTTCCTGCTTTGAAAACAGGGTTTTGAAAAATTTTGGCATGTCGTTCCTCCTTTCTTTTGTATTTTTTAAATATTTAATGGAGGTTTTTTATTCTGCACAGATCGTTTAATGGGCAATTTTCGCATTGCGGCGCTTTGGCGGTGCAGATTTCTCTGCCAAACTGCACCAATCGGTGGCAAAAATCGCTTTGCTTTTCGGGGGCGATCAGCGCAGTAAGCGCTTTTTCGGTGGCTTCAGGACGTTTTTCCCCTTTGTCGGTCAGTCCGAGTCGTTCGGAAATGCGAATGCAATGGGTGTCGGCGACGACCGCAGGCAGTCCGAAAATGTCTCCGCGTAGAAGATTGGCGATCTTTCTGCCCACGCCGGGAAAAGTAAGAAGCGTTTCCATATCTGAGGGCAGTGTTCCACCGAATTCTTCAGTGAGTATCCGACATTCTTCTTTGATCTGCGCCGCTTTGGTGTGGTAGAGCCCGCACGGACGAACGATCTTTTCAATTTCAGAAAGTTCCCCCATTGCCAGACTTTTGGCGCTCGGAAAGCGTTTGAAAAGTGTCTCACAGACGATATTAACACGATGGTCGGTACATTGCGCAGACAGTCTGCCCATGACAAGCAATTTCCAAGGTTCGCCTTCATAACGAAGTGCACATTCTGCGGTAGGGTATTTTTCTTCCAAACGTCGCACAAGCTCTGCGGCAAATGCTTTTTTATCCATCGAAGTCTACCTCGAATTCTCTTTTTAGAGCGGCATAGATGGCAGAAAGCGGCAGACCAACGACTGCGTTGTAGTCGCCGTTGATCTTTTCAACAAACAGTCCTGCCTGTCCTTGAATGCCGTAAGCGCCCGCCTTATCGAAGGGATCTGCGCTCTCTATGTAGCGCGTGATCTCTGCCTTTGAAAGGGAAGCGAAGGTTACTTTTGTGGGGACAGCTTCGCTGTAGCATTTGTTTTTGGTCAACAATGTAAAACCGGAATAGACGATATGTGTTTTCCCGGAAAGCAGATGGAGCATCTGCTCGGCGATTTCCGGTGTGGCAGGTTTTCCGAGGATCTGTCCGTCACAGTATACGATGGTATCTGCTCCCAAGATCAGGTCGTCGGGGTGGTCAATGAGAACTGCCTCCGCTTTTCGCTTTGACAGAACTTTGACCGTATCATCGGGCGGCAGGGGTGTATCTAATGTTTCGTCGGCGTTTCCCGGACAGATGGCATATCTGACGCCGAGACGCGCGATCAGTTCCTCTCTTCGAGGGGATTTTGATGCAAGTATCAACATGATGTTCCTCAAAACAGAATAAATTGTTTGACGGCTTTTACTGCAATGCCTTCTTTATACTCCCCCACTTCACCGAGAGCGAAGAAGATACTGTTTCGGTATAGCCGCACTTTGGTACCGAGTGGCAGACAGATTCCGATCTTTTCTAAGTAGATCGGACAACCGGATGAGGCTAATTTTCCGTAAAAATCGGACAATGACACGATCGGAAGCGTATCAAAGAGGCTTTCCGTCGGAAGAAGAAGAGCTATGCGCTCTTCTTCCGTAAGACCTTCGATCTCTTCAACGGTATGGCACAGGGATAGTGGATATTGACCGCTTTTTGTCCTGCGCAGTGATGCCATGCACCCACCGCATTTCAGTGCCGCGCCGATATCTGCGCAGAGTGTACGAATGTAGCAGCCTTTTGAGCAGTGAACATCTAAACGATATAGTCCCTCTTGTTCATTGATCGGTTCTACGGCAAGGGAAGAGATCGTGATCTTCCTTGCCTGTCGCTCAATTTCAATATGTTGCCTTGCAAGGTCACAAAGCTTTTTGCCGTTTACCTTGAGTGCAGAGTACATCGGGGGGATTTGCTCGATCTCGCCGACAAATCGGGCGCAAACTGTTCTCACTGCTTCGGCATTGGGAATGGCCACTGAGGTTCTTAATATCACTCCGGTGATATCTTCGGTGTCGGTAGCCACACCGAGCTTTAAAACGGCAGAGTAGCATTTATCTTCCGCAACTAAGTATTCCGCGGCTTTTGCGGCTCTGCCGATGAGTACCGGCAGTACTCCTGTCGCCATTGGGTCAAGCGTGCCGGTGTGTCCTACTTGTTTTGTTTTGTACAGACGGCGCACTTTGTTGACAACATCGTGCGAGGTCATTCCCGGACATTTGTTGATCAGCAAAATGCCGGAGCATGCGGGGGCCAGTTCCATAATCTGTCGATTTCCTTTTCTGTTTTGGCGATGGCATCTTCGGGATTGCTTGCATACACTACACCGCCACCTGCTCGCAGATGTCCTCCACCTTCGAAGTGTTCACAGAATGCGGCACAGTCAAAGAATTGTTTGCTGCGTGCAGAAATGTTGAATTTCCCGTCCTCGTCTGCCGGCTTGAGAAGGACAACAAGCTCTACACCATCAATTTCCCTTAGGGCTGAAGGCAGTTCGGAAAGATTTTCTTTGTCAAAATCGGCGTTGTCCATCATTTCTTTTGTAAAACAACTGATCGCGATCTGTCCGTTTTTGCTGAAACGTGCGTTGCTGATGCCGACAGCGGTGGCGCGTACCGTGCTCATCGGTTTGCATTCAAAGATCTGCCGATTGATTTTTTTTGCATCAATTCCGTTTTTATAAAGTTGTGCGATGATCTCCATCGTTTGACAAGTGGTGTTTGAATAACGAAAACCGCCGGTGTCCGATGCGATCGCAAGATATAGCATTTCGAAAATATTAGAGGAGGATACCTCCAACAGTTCTAACAGTTGATAGATCACCTCGCCTGCGGCGGATGCGTTCGGATCGGTGTAATTGTACTGTGCGAAATCAACGCTGACTCGATGATGATCCAACTTCAGCAGGACTTTACCATCCATTTGCTCCCATAGTTTTCCGCAGAGATGTCGGTCTGCCACATCGACAGTGATGAATCGTGCGTTTTCAGGCAGAGCGGTGGGATCAAAGAAGGGCAGAATCGCAAGTGGCTTCAGGGTTGTTGGCAGTGGGTCTGCACAAAGCAAATACGCCTTTTTTCCCAGTTCTTGCAGGATCAGGCAGAGTGCAGTGCCGGAACCGAGCGCGTCGCCGTCCGGATGCGCATGAATTACAACATAATAGTTGTCGTAGGTCAAAAGCAATCTTGCAGCTTCAAAAAGGGTGACGTTATTCATCGCCACTCTCCGTGGACGCCGCATCTTTCAATCGCTCCTGCTCTTCACTTTTTCGTAGTTCTTCTTCCACCTTTTTCAAAAGTCCGGAGATGTGCGCACCGTGCTCGGCGGAGCGGTCTTTGATGAAGGTGAATTCTGGGGTTTGACGGAGATTCAGTCGATGTGCGATCTGTGTGCGAATAAAACCATGCGCACTGATCAATCCCCTTTGTACTTCTTTTTCGTCACACGGACAGAGAGTGGAGTAATATACTTTTGCAAATTTCAGGTCTGCCGAAACATCGACAGAGGTGACACTGACGAGCGCACGCGCTACGCGCGGGTCTTTGACCTCGCGAAGGATCTCGCCTAATTCTTTTTGCACTTCGTCATTGATTCTGATTTTTCTGTAATATGCCATTTTCCGTTCCTTTTATCATATTTATAACCATCCATTTTAATTATATCACATATTTCAAAAAAAAGAAAGAAAAAATTGAAAAAGTTCAAAGAAAAAGTTGAAAAAAATGCCAATACACGCTATAATATAACGGATAAGAAGTAAAAAAACAAAGGAGAGCGCGAAATGATACGTATCGTTCATGCATCAGACTTGCATTTAGATAAAGAAATCTTTAAAGAGGACGCCCGAGTTTGCGAATTACGAAAAAAAGATCTTCGTTCTCTTTTCGCCAATCTCATGATGTATGTTAGAGATCAGAAGGTGGATGTTTTACTGCTTTCCGGCGATTTGTTTGATCGCAAGATGCCGGAAAAAGAAACCTTAGAGTTGGTGAAAAGGGAATTTCAGAACACGTCGAATACCGAAATATTCATTGCACCCGGGCGGAACGATCCGTATAGACCAGGTAGTGTTTACTATATCGAAGAATTTCCGGAAAATGTACATATTTTCAAAAGCGAACGGGTTACTTCTTTTGAGATTGAACGATTGTCTCTGACAGTGTACGGCTATGCTTTTTGCCGCAGACAGTTAAAGCGCAATCCTTTCGCAGTGATGTTGCCCATTGATAAAAAGAAGATCAATTTGTTGTGCGGATACGGCAGTTTGTCCGGAACCGAGGGGCTTTGTCCGATAACGGAAGAAGAGATCGCCCACACGGGTTTGGATTACTTTGCCATTGGCGGAACGCATGCGGCTGGGGAACTGATGATGGCGGGTAGCAGTTACTATGCGGTTGCCGGAAGTCCGGAGGGGCTTTCCTTTGACGAACAGGGAGTGCGCGGTGCGCGCATCGTGGCTTTGGATAAGATATCGGGAGAATTGCTGCTGCAAAGCAAGCTTGTGCGATTCAGCCGTCGCAGAATGGCGGAACTGACACTGAATGTGACTGGGTATTCTCTTGCAGAGATCGAAGAACAGGCGTTGGAAGTCTGCAAAAAAGAGGGATATGACAGCGATACCTTTTTGAAACTGACACTCATTGGAAATCGAGAAATGGCGCCGAAATACACTTGCGGGGATCTGCCACGCTTAAACGAGCGGCTGGCATATCTGACGGTGGAGGATCGGACCATGACAGACGGAAATGGCGGAGGAGAAGTACACGGTTTCAAAAAGACATTGTTGTCTGTTGTCAACGAGCGATGTACAAATAAAGAAGAATGCTCAGAACTTCTTAAATGCATTGCGGAAGTGCTTTGAAAGGGAGCAGAGACGAGGGGAAAAGAATGAAATACGATATTCTATTGTTTGATGCGGACGATACTTTATTCAATTTCAAAGCATGCGAAAGAAAAGCATTTACCGAGAATATGGAGGCGCATGGTGTGAGGGTCGTGCCGGATATGGTGGAATGTTACAGTGCTTTCAATGATTTCTGCTGGAAAGAACTGGAGCGTGGGGAGATCGAAAAATCGGCGCTAGTGGTGAAGCGGTATAAACTTTTTCTTGATCATTATAAGATCGACCTTGATCCTAAGGAGGTCAATGACGGATACGAGAAAGCGCTTTCCGGGGTTGCCATTCTCTTTCCGTATGCACTTGAAATGGTCAAACGACTGTCTCAAAAAGCAAGAATCTATATTATTACCAACGGATTGACTTTCGTGCAGGAAGGGCGATTTAAAAAAAGCCCTATTACCCCGTATTTTTCTGATATTTTTATTTCCGAACAACTCGGCAGTAAAAAACCGGACAAATTGTTTTTTGATTTGATCGAGAAGAAGATCCCCGACTTTGACAAGCGTCGTGCCGTGGTGATCGGAGATTCGCTTACAAGCGATATTAAGGGTGGGAATAACGCCGGTATCGACTGCATCTGGTGCAATTTCCGCGGCAAAGAGCGGCTTTCCGGATATGAGATCATTAAGGAAGTCGCAAATCTGGAAGAATTGACAGAATATCTTGAAGGAGAAATGTGAAATGATCATTGAAAAGATCAGCATGACCCTGTTTGGTAAAATGAAGAAGCGGACCTTTGATTTTGACGGGGGGATCAATGTCATCGAGGGCGAAAATGAGTCGGGAAAGAGCACAGTCGCTTCCTTTGTTCACTATATGTTTTACGGCGTTTCCAAGGGTACGGCAAGCGAACTGTATCAAAAATATTTCTTGCTGAATGGCGGAAAAGGGGAGGGAATGTTGGAGCTTTCTTCTGCGCAGGGACGTTTTCACATCGAACGGAAGACTGATGTGTCAAATGGCGAGGAGCAGGTAGTGATCATTGATCTTGCTACCGGTGCCCCTCTCAAGGAAACAGACCCCGCTGCGCTGTTTTTGGGAATTGATGAAGAAACCTTTATGCGTACTTGCATGCTTTCTCAGCTTTACGGACATATTGTTTCCCCAAAGGAACTTGGCGAGACAGTGCAAAATCTTTTGACGGGTGCGGACGAGTCGGTTAATGCCGGCAAAGCGATCGAACGTCTGAAGGGAGAGTTAGCAACGCTCGAAAAGGATACCTTGCCGAAAATGACTGTTGCTGTGGCATCCGCCGAAAAGGAATATCAAAAAGCGGTTTCAGAGGAAGAAGAATATGAAAAAATGACCGTTTCCTATGGAGAAACTCTTAAAAAAGCAGAGAATGACCGAAAGGAATTGACGGAGTACCGCAAGAAGGTAGAGCGTGCCGACGCATTGCAGAAGATTGAACGGATCAAACGTGCCGCGCAGGCGGAACAACGGATGCGTGCCGAAGAGGAAGCATGTGAAAACTATTGTGCGGAACATTCTGCGGAGGGCTTTTTTCCGGACAAAGGCTATGTTAAAGATCTGATTGCGATTGGCTCAGACCTTGATAGGTGCACATCAACCTTGGAAGAACACAAGAACGCATTGCAAAGAAAAAAAGAACAACTTACCGTCCTGCCTTCACCTGTAGAAGGGAAAGAAGGACAGTTGCTTGCTGACATCCAGCATTGTATCGATCGTGCGGCATCCCATAAAATGTATTTTATCATTTCGGTGATTGCTGCGGTGTTGTGTTTGACGGCATCGGTGGTATTATTTGTGATGAAACAGCCGATCATCGGCGTGTTGGCGTTGATCCTTGTCCTTGCGGTAGGTGCGATCGGGGTTTCAATGTTTATGAATTTTCACAAGGCTAAGGAAGCGGAGAATGCCTTTTATACTTCCGTCGGCGCAGACAGCCGGGAAGAACTCTCCAAAGCCGTGGAGCGTCAGGCGAAACTGCTCGGACAGATCGCGTTTCTTGAAAAGGAAACGGAGGAAGAGGAAAGAGTGATCGCCAAGGTAGAAGAAAAATATGCGGAACTTCTTGAAAAAGGACGTTCATATGCCGAAAAATGGGGAAAGTGTGCGACAGAACCTGCTGAATTGTCAGATATCATTCATGAAGCCGAAGAGGTCTACGGTAGGTATGAGGAACTGTGTGCCAAGGAGAAGCAAGCGCGTCTTGAGTATAATACGCTGCAACTTGATGTTTCAGAGGAGGAATTGAAGCGGCTGTTTGCGCTTGCAAAAAGCGAAGGCGGAGAAAAAATGCCTACTCCGGAGGAATATAAAGAATGGACGGTCAAGGTTAATTTCTACCGCCAGACAAGTGAAGCACTTGACAAAAAGACTGCTGTACAAAACGAACAACTGCACAAAATGGAACTGTCGATGGGAGACAGTTTTGAGGCGGAAGAGACTCTAAATGAACGAAAAGAGACACTTGCGACGGCTGAACAGCGTGCGGAACTTTTAAAGAATGCCATTGCGGTGTTGGAAGAAAGCCTTGCTCAACTGCGTGCGGAACTGCTTCCCGGAATTTCGAAGGAGGCATCAGCATTTTTATCGACGGCAACAGGCGGGAAATATACACGGCTTACCGCAAAAGATGATTTTACGGTAACGGTACAAAATGCGGAAGGCGTCGAACTTCCTGTGACTTGTCTTAGTGTCGGGATGGCGGAAGTTGCCTACATGGCGGTGCGGTTTGCCCTTTCCGACCGCATTTTCGGACAGAAGAAAATGCCGCTTATTCTTGACGAGAGCTTTGCGTATCTTGATGATCTCAGGCAAGCTGCTGCATTCATGGCGATTGCCGAACGTGCGAAAGAAGAAAAAAATCAGGTATTCTTCTTCACTTGTCGCAAGCGCGAGAGTGCATTGTTTGAACGCTTCGCGACGGTAAATAAGATCGGATTGTAAAGATAGGCGAATATAAAAAATCAAGGGGTTCAAAAATCCCTTGATTTTTATTATATGGTTTTTTGAAAAACTCGATCTTCACAGCGGCTTTTTTTTGATTGCGCCGTTGTTGCGCGGATAGATCTTGGGGGTAGATTTGGTCTTGCGGATGGTGATATTCACGCGCACGGCGTTTTCGAGGGGTGATTCTATCGTTTCCTCGCATTTGCCGCCAAGGAGAAAAAAAGCGTTTTGCGCGGCGTCCAACTCTTCTTTTCCGTTTTGTCCTTTCATAGCGATGAAGACGCCGCCGACCTTTACGAAGGGAATGCACCATTCAGAGAGCACGGGAAGATTTGCAACGGCTCTGGCGGTGACCACATCGTACTGTTCCCGAAATTGCGGAAGTTTGCCGAGTTCCTCCGCGCGCCCTGCGACTGTTTTGATGGGGTGTCCGATCATTTCCGCGGCTGTTTTGACGAATTCGAGTTTTTTGGCGGTACTGTCAAGTGCTGTGATCTCAAGATCTTGTCGCACTGCGCAGAGCGGTAGGGTAGGGAAGCCTCCTCCACAGCCAACATCGAGCAGTTTAGCGCCTTTGGGAATGAGATGTTCAATCATTAAGCTGTCGGCAAAATGTTTAAGCACGACCTCGCGTGGTTCGGTGATGGCGGTGATGTTGGTGGTACTGTTAAAATCCACCAGCATGGTATAAAGTGTGTAAAATTTTGTTGCAAACTCTTCACCCGCAAAGCGTTCCAACTTGCATTCTGTGAAGATTTCTTTGTATAATAGAGAAAAATGATCGAAAGTCATGGTTCAACCTCTATTAATCTTTTCAAGATAAATGAGCAATACCGAGATGTCGGCAGGGCTGACCCCTGAGATCCGACCGGCTTGTCCGATATTTGCGGGCTTGACAAGATCCAACTTTTGCTGTGCTTCCAAGCGCAATCCCGGAATGTCTTTATAGACCAACTCTTCCGGTAGTTTTCTGTTTTCAAGGCTTTCCATCCGTTTGGCGGCAGATAGTTGGCGCTTGATGTAGCCTTCGTATTTGATCTCGATTGCCGCTTCTTTTCTCACATCTTCCGGTATGTCGATGCGGTCGTCAAAGTGTGACAGTATTTTATAATCGAGTTCCGGCCGGCGCAGTAACTCCGCCATTGTCGCTGAACCTTTGATCGGCGCGCCGCCTGCCTCTTCCACTGTCTTTTCCAATTCCGGCGTGACTTTTAAACGAAGTATGTTCATTCGCGCGACCTCTTCGGTGATCATTGTGCGTTTTTGGCACACTTCTTCATATCGATTTTGATCAAGCAAGCCTACGCGATAGCCGCTCTCGAATAGCCGCAAATCCGCGTTATCTTGTCGCAGTAACAGACGATATTCACTGCGAGAGGTCATAACGCGATAGGGTTCGTTTGTTCCCTTGGTGACTAAATCGTCGATGAGCATACCGATATAGGAACTGTCTCTGCCGAGCGTCAATACTTCTTCGCCTTTGATCTTTAATGCGGCATTGATGCCGGCGACCAACCCCTGCGCCGCCGCTTCCTCATAACCGGAAGTGCCGTTGAACTGTCCGGCGCCGTACAGTCCGGAAACCTTTTTGGTCTCCAGTGTCGGCAACAGTTCGAGCGGATCAATGCAATCGTATTCAATAGCATACGCGGGACGCATTACTACGGCATTTTCAAACCCCGGCAGAGTGTGGAGCATTTTGATCTGCACATCTTCCGGCAGAGAAGAACTGAATCCCTGTAGGTATAATTCTTTTGTATTCATACCCATCGGCTCAACAAACAGTTGATGACGCTCCTTGTCGGCAAAGCGGACGATCTTATCCTCAATGCTCGGACAGTAACGCGGACCGACCCCTTTGATCATCCCGGTATACAGTGGCGAGCGGTGAAGATTGTCTCGGATCACTCGGTGCGTTTCGCTGTTGGTGTAGACGATGTGGCAGGGTATCTGATCGATTTTATTCAGCGTTTTTTTGTCGGTGCGGTAGGAGAAGGGGGTGATCTCTTTTTCGCCTTCCTGCAATTCCAGTTTTGAAAAATCTACGCTGTCGGCGTGAATGCGGGGCGGCGTTCCGGTTTTGAAGCGGCGCATTGAAAAGCCGAGCGATGTCAGACACCCTGACAAGCTGGTTGACGGCATCATGCTGTCCGGTCCTGCTTGATAGACCGATTCGCCGACGATGATTGCGGAGGACAGATACGTTCCTGCGGCGATGACAACGGCATTGACATCGTAAATTCCGCCCAGTGCTGTTTTGACACCCACGACTTGCTTTTTGCCGCCTTCCGCGTCTTTTGTGAGAATTTCGGTGATTTCAGCCTGCTTGACGGTCAGATCTTTTGTTTCTTCCAAAGTCCTCTTCATGAGGATCTGATATTTTCGCCTGTCCGCTTGTATTCTCTTGGAATAAACAGCAGGTCCTTTTCCTGTGTTGAGGGTCCTCGACTGCAAGGTTACTTGGTCGGCAAGGTAGCCCATTTCTCCGCCCAGTGCATCGATCTCAAACACCAAATGCCCCTTGCCGGTTCCGCCGATCGAGGGGTTGCAGGGCATATTTGCGATACTGTCCGGGCTCATGGTGAACAAGATCGTTTTTCGTCCCATGCGCGCGGCGGCAAGTGCCGCTTCACAGCCGGCGTGCCCACCACCGATCACGGCAATCTCGGTTTTTCCTAAATAATATGACATTTTTAATATTTTCCCTTCGGAACACTGATAAATTTAACCGCAAGCGTGCCAAATGACCGTTTCCACGGCAATTAAAATGAGCACGATTGCGCCTACGATCTGCATACAGGTTTCTTTTTTCATAGAAGGGCCTCGTTATTTGTGGTATTTTCCATTGTGATTGATATTTAGTGCCCGATAAAGTTGCTCGAGCAGGATCACCCGCATCAACTGATGGGGGAAGGTCATTTTTGAAAAAGATAGGCGGTATTGCGCCATTTCTTTGGTACTTTCCGGCAGTCCGTTTGAACCGCCGATGACGAAGGAAACAGAGGAGTAGCCACTATTTTGTACATCATTCAGCAGTTTTGCAAGTTCGGGAGAGGAGAGTTCTTTTCCTTCCACACAGAGTGCGACCGTGTAATCTTTCTCCTTGATATATCCGGTCAGCGTTTTGTCATCCTTTGCTTCGAGAATTTCCGGTCGACAATATGCCTGCAGGCGTTTGCTGTATTCTTTGCAGGCATCTTTGAGATAGTCTTCTTTGAGCGTTCCGTGACAGAGAATGCGCAAATTCAGCATTCCTCCACCTCCTCGGAAAACAAGACTGTCGGCAGATGGCGGTTGGCAATGGCAATTTCGGAATGAACATCTCGCTTTACAAATTCCTTCCGAACGGCTTCAAGTGCTTTTTCCGGAGTGTTGTTTTCTTCGCTGAGATGCCCCAATAGCAGTTTTTCAGTGCCGGAATAGGCAAGTACTGCCGCAAGGAGTGCGCCCTCTTCATTTGACAGGTGTCCGCCGACACCTCGGACGCGCTCCTTTAGTGGTGGCGGATAGCAACCGTTCATGAGCATTTCCTCATCATAGTTGCACTCGATGAGCGCCCCGTTTGATCCAACAAGATGCGGAATGACATTTTTTGCGAGCATTCCCATATCGGTGGCAACGGCAAATTTTTTTCCCGCTACGGTGACGGTATAGCCGACACTACAGGCGCTGTCATGTGGGGTTCTGAAGGAAGAAACCGTAAAAGGACCGACCTCTACGGTATACTCTGCTTCGTGCAGAACCGCGGTTTGGGGTAATTTATCTGCAAAAGAGGCGGTTTGTTCGTTCATGTGTACAGGAAAAGGATATTTTTTTGTTAAAACTGGAAAAGCAGCGATATGGTCGCAGTGCTCGTGGGTGACGAATGCTGCTTTGATCTTTCGGGGACACTCTCCTAACTTCTCAAGCGCCAGACAAACCTGCTTGGCGTTTTTTCCGGCATCGATTAGAATGGCATCTTCTCCATAGGAAAGATAGACGCAGTTACCACTCGAACCGGAAAACAAAGTTGCGAAAATAAGTTTTTTACTCATCTTGCCTCAAAGAACGCGGATCGCGCCGTAGGGGCGGACATGCATGACCATGGCAGAGCCTTTGCCCATGACACGGTCGATATAACGGCAGAATTCAGCGGTATGTGCATGCGGAACGAATGCCTGCGTCGTACCGGCAAAACCGCCGCCATGCACACGGAACGCACTCGGCTCAGGATAAGAAGCGAGCGCTTTTTCAGATAGGTATAGGGCGAGCGATACCCCTTGTTCCTCCGGTGCGATGCAGGCATAGACATTTTGCAGATACTTATAACTGGAGTTGCCGGAAGCATTGATGCACGCAAAGAATGTTGCAAGATCGCCTTTTTTCATAGCATCTGCGATGGCAGGAATGCGTGCGTCTTCATTGATGAAATGTAAAGCACGCAGGAAAGCTCGATCGCCTGCTTTTTTGCGGATTTCTGCGCTTTTGTTAAACAAGTCATCCTCGGTCAGTCCGCGGAGTACGGGTTTGCCGAACAGGGAGGCAACTGCCTTCATCTCTGCCGGAATGGATGCATAGTCGCTGTTGAGATCGGCGTGGTTGCCACCGGTGTTGATAATGCAAAGATCATATCCCATGCCGGTTAAGTCAAAATCAATCTTTTCGACGATCGGTTTTGTGGGGGATTCAAAGTCGATAGCAATAAATCCACCGACTGCGCAAGCCATCTGGTCCATCAGTCCGCAGGGCTTGCCGAAATAGACATTTTCCGCGTATTGTGCATATTTGGCGATCTCGATTGGGGAGACTTCGCCGTTGTTATAGACATGGTTTAGAATGTTCCCGACCATCACTTCGAATGCGGCGGAAGAGGACAGTCCCGATCCTTTTAAAACATTGGAGGTCGTGAAGGCGACCAGTCCGCCAACCTTTAGGCCGTTGTTTCTAAATGCGGCGCACATACCTGCAACGAGACTGACAGAGTGAAAATGTGGGTAGTTCTGTGCCTCCGGACAGGAGAGCGAAACGGCATCTTCCGAATAGCCGTCGCTTTTGATGCGCACGACCTCTTCTTTTGTGGGTGCCGCAACGCAGATGATGTCACAGTCTACCGATGCGGCGATGACTCTGCCGTGATTATGGTCGGTGTGATTTCCAGATATCTCGCTTCTGCCGGGCACAGAGAGAAACATGGCATTTTCCCGTTCACCGTAGACAGCAATAAATTTGTCGATGACATCGGTGTAGCGCACTTTTGCTTCGGAAATTTGATCTTTTCCGTAAAGAACGGAGAATTTTTCATCCAAAGCGCCGGTTGAAACGGCATTTTTTAATTCAAGAGTATTCATGGTTGATCCTTTCCTAAAAGTTAAATGATTTGGCGTAAGCGATGACAGGCATTATTCGCCTTCGCGGAGAATATCTCCTTCTTGGACGGGGAAGGGAACCTTTATTGAAAAGGGCATGAAGGGATGCGGTGCCGATTCGATCGGCTCGCCGTTCTCATTCTGCATTTCTCCAAGAATCAGCGGTTGTCCACATTTGCCGGGAGAGATGATTTCGGCGGGAGTACCGCTGACCGCTTTGTTGCGTTGGATAAAGGTAGCTCGTCCCGTTTTTTTGTCGTAATCAGTCGCCACCGCAAGGTACGCCTTATCTCTGATGTAACCGAGATTTTTCGTTAATTGCCCTGTGTGATCGGGGGTATCGAGGAAATAACCGGTGCAGTATTCTCTGTGGCTGACGCCTAAAAGTTCTCTTTTCCATGCTGGATCGTAGATGTATTTTTCGGGATCTTGTTCGTAGCGGTCGATCGCCATGCGGTATGCATTGGCGGTGACGGCAGCATAATATGCACTCTTCATTCGTCCTTCGATCTTAAAGGAGACGATGCCCGATTCCATGAGTTCCGGAATGTGTTCGATCATACAGAGGTCTTTCGAACTCATAATAAAGGTGCCCAGATCGTTTTCGATAATCGGGAAGCGCATACCAGGACGTTTTTCCTCAGCGAGCTCGTATAAATTGTAATTCCAACGGCAGGGTTGCGCACAACAGCCATTGTTGGCATTTCTGCCGATCATATTTTCAGAAAGCAGGCATCTGCCGGAGAAGGAGACGCACATCGAACCATGGATGAACGCTTCCAGTTCCAGTTCTTTAGAGATGCGTTTTTTGATCTCGCGGATGTCTTCAAAACTCAGTTCTCTCGCCAACACCACTCTGTTTGCGCCCAACTGTTGCCAAAAATCACAGTCGGCATGCGAAACAACACCTGCTTGCGTCGAGATATGTAATTCTACCTCCGGAAGCATTTTTTTGGCGAGCATCAATACCCCCGGATCGGCAATGATCAAGGCATCAAGTCCGCATCCCTTCAAATTGTATAAAAACTTTTCAAGAGGTTGATACTCTTGCCATTTTGGAAGGGTATTCAGCGTTAAATAGATCTTTTTGCCCAATTTGTGGGTGTATGCTGTCGCTTCGTATAGTTCCTCAATCTCAAAATTGTCTGCGGCTGAACGCATGCCGAACGCTTTTCCGGCACAGTAGACGGCATCTGCACCGTATAACAGCGCTGTTTTTAGTTTTTGAAAATTGCCCGCAGGGGATAGCAGTTCAGGCATCGGTCTACTCCTTTTTAATCTTTTGGATTGATGTAATCATCCAGTTTCTTTGCCATATCTTCTGTGATTACACGGCTGAATGGGAAGAATTTGGCGTTGTCGATGCGATCGACCATGTTGATGGCATAGTCGGTCACTTCTGCGAGCATTCTGCCGTCCAGTGGCCAAGGTTTATCGTAACGGTTGTGTCCTGCCGCCTGTCCGTCTCTCATGAAACCGATAGAGGGCACACCCTTGTGAGCAAAGGGGGTGCAGTCGGAAGAATGCACGCCGTGTTCGATCTTGGTAACAAACCCGATTTCCTTTGCCACGAACTGTGCGTAATGCTTAACTTCGTCATTTGCTGAAATAAGCAGGCGGTGTCTGCCGACCAGTACACCGGTCATGTCAAAGTTGAGGCAGATGAGCATTTGTTCAAGTTCTTCGGGATGGGTAGCAACATATGCTCGTGAACCGAGCAGTCCCTGTTCTTCCGAACCGCACCAGATGAATCGCATGCTGTGTTTTGGAGGATTGTTTAAAAAGTGACGGTAAATGTCGAGAATATTTGCCGAACCGGTGGCATTGTCCCAAGAGCCAAGCCCGTAGATCGTTGAGTCATAGTGCGCAGTGAACAAAAATTCCTTCTCGGGATGCGTACTGCCTTCGATATAGGCAACGACATTGCGCGAGGTATGTTCTTCGTCTCTCCCCTTAACAGTCATTTTGACTTTCTTTGCGCCATCTTTCAGCATTGCAATGGCATCGGCTGTGCGCATGCAAACACCGGGAAGTTTGCCCGATCTGTCGGTCAAGCGCGGACGAAGCATTCTTTGATCAAGGTCTGTTTCTTCTACGTTGTCGTGATAACTGCCGGAATAGACGATAAACCCAAGCGCGCCAGAAGCGGTGAGTCGCTTGTAAATGGCAGGAGCAGTGGAGTTAATGAGTACGATCTTCCCCTCGGCTCCTGTGAAATTTTCTTCTTCTCCGTTTTCCGCATAAAAGAGTTCCGCTTCGATCGTGCCGTCGGTACTGCCGCTTCTTCCGATGCCCGTAACGGCGATCTTGCGGGAGAATGGTTCGGTAATCTCAAAACTTGCTTCTTCGATGCTATATCCGGCAATCGGAAATTCTTCAATTTTTCCGTTGCCGCCCATTTTTTGGAGTTCGTCCAAAACGATATTGGCTGCTTCCAATTCTTTTTCTGTACCACCGTAGCGAGTGAAAGCAATGCGGTTGATGAAATTCATTTGAAATTCTGCGCTGTTTTTCATGATATCGACCTCTTTTTAGTTTTGCGCTACCAAATGCATGACGGTAGCGGTATCTTTTTCGCCGATAAGCGGCAGGACAAGCCCTGCGCGGAGTTCTTCGCCGGTATATTTACTGCCGGACAAAAGATCGGTGTAGACTTTGCCCTGAAGTGCTTCTTTGACTTTTATGGGCTTGGTGCTTCTTTTACGTGTATTTTTCTTTTCAACAAGTGAGAAGAGGATTTCCGTTCGAGCCTTGTTGGTGTAGTAGTAACAAGCAAAATCATCCTTAAAAGGAGAAACGATGCTGTAATAGTCTCCGAGTCGTATAAGATGTTCGAAGCTCTTGTATTCTTTGACTTGTCTGCTCATTTCTTCCTTGATGGGATCGGTCATTTTGAGAATGTTCAGTTCATAGCCCAGCATACCGCCGATTGCTACCTTGTATCGGTAGTCGAGGCTTCTCATATCTTCGCCGGGGTTGGAAACATGGCAGGACATGGTGGCAGCGGGATAAGCGAGAAGCGCGGAGCGCTGCATCCACAGACGATCATAGGGATTGGTGTTGTCGGAAGCCCAGATCTGGAAGCCGTAATGCATCATGCCGAGGTCATACCGTCCGCCACCGCCGGAGCAGGTCTCGATGATGGCATTCGGGTATTCAGTTTTGAACCAGTTAAGCAGGTTGTAAACTCCCTTCATATAGCGGAAAGAAACTTCATCCTGCCTTTCAGGGGAAAGATATGTCGAGCCGACATCGCACATGTGTCGGTTCATATCCCATTTGAAGTAGTCGATCGGAACATCTTTGAAGGTTTTTTTGAAGGAGTCTTTCAAGAATTCCAGAACAGCGGGGTTGCACATATCGAGAACAAGTTGATCTCTTGACAAGGAGGGCGTTCTGCCGGGTACGCACAAACACCATTCGGGGTGTGCACGATAAAGATCGGAATCCGGATTGACCATTTCCGGCTCGATCCAAATGCCGAAAGAAATGCCTCTTTTTTTGACTCCTTCTGCAAAGGCACGCAGACCATTCTTGAATTTGGTAGGGTTTGCCTGCCAGTCACCAAGCCCTGCATGGTCGTGATTGCGTGCGCCGAACCAGCCGTCATCCATGACAAGCATGTCAAAGCCGACCTTGGCTGCTTCCTTTGCAAAGGAGAGCAGTTTTTCTTCGTCAATGTTAAAATAGCACGCTTCCCATGTGTTGAGTACTACCGGATGGGGTTTCAGTGCTTCGGAAGGTAAAATGTGGTTTCTTGTGAAGTTGTGGAGATTTCTGGTCATTTTTCCGAAGCCTTTGGCAGAGTAACTGATAATGGCTTCGGGAGATGAGAACTCTTCTCCCGTGTTGACTGTGTAACCGAAATTTTCTTCTCCAAGCCCGATCTGCACGCGAGTGCAGTCGGTTTGGTCAACTTCTACTTCATCGAGAAAAGAGCCGGAATATACAAAATTGAAAGCGTAGACCGCGCCTTTTTCTTCGGTTGTGTTCTTTTCACAGATCGCCATAAAGGGGTTGTACTGGGGAGAAGAAGCACCGCGGCGGGAATAGATATTTTGCATGCCGTGATGTAAGCCCACTCGTTGATAGTGCCGCTCGTCATAATGTCCGCCGTACAGGGTAATCATATCAAAGTCGCATCCTGCCAAATCGAGGGTCAAAGACATGCATTTTTCGATTTTAACAGGCGCATTGCCCTTATTCTTGAGGACCATATAGCGAGAAATGACATCCTCTTCATAGAAAACGGTGTAGTAGAGGTACAGCTCACATCCTGTGACTGCGTCCTCCAACTTGATCTCTAAGGTTTTTTCACCGTCTGCGGACGCGTGGGGAAGACCCACAATCTCTTTTCTGCCGTTAAAACAACGATAAGATTTATAAACAAAATCGGTCACGCACGTTCCGTCTGCTCCGCGCAATTTGAGCGCAGTAGTTCGAAAATCGCCCGAGCCGAAGAAAGAGTACTCTTGCGGAAATACGTCGGGAGACCATTTGTTGCCGAATTCCGAGCGGTAGGGTGCCATTGAGATGACATACGGATCAAAAGTGGGGTATTTTACGCCCTTTTTTCCGTAATATTGATGTACTAGATAACGATCCTGCCCGATACCGAAAATATAGGCTGTATTTTTTGTGGTGATTGTGAACACTTTGTTTTCTCTTGAGTAGTGAATAGCCATTGTTTATCCTCCTTGAGATACTATATTCATACAAAATAATCATAACATATTTTTTGTGTTTTTACAAGAAGTTTCACGGTTTTTTTAAGGAAAAACAAGAATATTTTTGTTTTATATTTCATATTGCAATTTTTACAGAGATATGATAAAATGACGGAAAAGGGGAGGTATACCGATTTCGCTTGCAGCAAGAGAGTAATACTAAAAGAAAAATATGCTGTCGGTATGGTACTGTTTACCGCTTCCTGTACCGTTTTTTGATTATGTCATTGGTAGTCAGGAGTGGTCAGAAAATAAAAAATCGGAAAACGTTTTGAAGAATGCTTTGAAGCATTGAATGTTAAATACAGAAAGGATTTATAATGGAAAGTAAACTTTTTACTGTTTTGCCGGAGTATATTTCAACACCGGATGGAATGGAAACGGATGAGGAAGGAAATCTCATTCTTTCCTGTCCAAATTTTGCAGAAGAGAAAACAAGTGGGTGCATTGTGAAGATCACCCCCGATGGGACAGTGCATCACTGGTTTGATGTGCCGGTACATCCCGAAACAGGCATTGCACGCAATATGGGTATTGCCCAAAACGGCGATATGCTTTATATTTGTGACAATCAGGGTTGGAGCGAAAAGCCGGAATTGCTGTATAAGGGCAGACTGTTGGCAGTGAAGACGACTGCAAGCGGCTATTCTTCCTACAAGGTCATCGCAAACGGCATGGAGCATCCCAACGGTGTGCGGTATAAGGATGGATATTTGTATGTTACGCAGTCCTATATGCATCCTGTCAAGAGAGAAGACGGACTGCTGGTGTCCGGCGTGTACCGCTTTTCGGTTGAGGAAGAAAATGTGGAGATTCACAACGATCTAACTGACAAAAACCTTCTTTGTACCTTTGTAACTTCAAACAGGGATTGCCAATACGGTGCAGATGGGATCTGCTTCGATGCTGAAGGTAATCTGTTTGTAGGAAATTTCGGAGACGGGGAGATCTACAAGATCACTTTTGATGCCGAAGGAAATGTGAAGACCAATCTTCCTTTCGCGAAGAATGCGGCAGAATTGCAGTCGACAGACGGGATTTGCTTTGATGCTGAAGGGAATATGTATGTTGCGGATTTTTCCGCCAATGCTGTTGCCAAGATCACTCCGGATGGAACGGTCAAGCGCCTTGCGTCCTCCCCCGATACGGACGGTCTTCATGGGGAATTGAATCAGCCGGGCGAGCCGATAATGTATAACGGAAAACTGTTGCTGAGTTGTTTCAATTTGGTAACGGGACCTGATAAAGTAAACCAAAGCCACACTATGCCGTGTACTGTGGCATACCTCGATATGGATGATTAAAGAAAAAGCCTTTGTAAAAAGGAAGCTGTGACTATTTAGTCGCTGCTTCCTTTTTGGGATATGACAGGCATATCAATGCGTATTGATTTTCGTATTGGCAAGATGATACGCTCCTATCCACGATTGTCTCTCATTGGTGAGGTCTTTTGATTTTTATAAACTGAATATAAACTTTTTCTTGATTTTTTATTTGAGGTGTGATATAATAAGGCATCCCGTTCGAAAAGGAGTAAAAACAATGAGAGCAGATGGCGTTCGAGTCAAAAATGGGAACCCGATGTATACGGTTGCCGCCCATTTTATGAGTCACCGTTATGATTCGATGAATATGGTGGAAGTGGATGTGCCGATGCAACCGATGACGAAATACATCATCGAAAAGAGAAAAGAAGGAAAGCGCATTTCTCATCTAGCGTTGGTCGTTACTGCGTGGTTGCGTACCGCCGCGGAATTTCCGGAACTCAATCGTTTTGTGGCGAATAAAAACATCTATGCACGCAATGAGTATGCGGTGAGCATGGTGGTGCTTAAACCCGGCAGTACCGAAGGTACGATGAATAAGGTGAAGCTTGAGCCGGAAGATGATATCTTTACTGTACAGGAAAAATTAGATGCATATGTCGAACAGAACAGGCAAGCGGGAGAAACCAACAGTACCGACAAGGTGATCAGTTTGTTGCTGTCCGTACCGGGATTGGTGCGCGTCGGTGTCAATGTTTTAAAAGTGCTTGACAAATGGGGATGGCTCCCAAAATCGGTCATCGACATGAGTCCGTTTCACTCCAGTTTGGTCATTTCCAATCTGGCGAGTATCCGGTCAAAGCACATTTATCATCACATTTATGAGTTCGGCACGACTAGCCTGCTCATTACCATGGGCAGTCCGATCGAAGTGCCGAAAAAGAAGGGCGATGAGATCGTGTTCGAACATTGCATTCCGATGGGCATTGTGATGGATGAAAGAATTGCTAGCGGTTCTTATTTTACAAAATGTATGCACAAAATGGAATACTATCTGCGTGATCCTATCAATATGGAGGGGACGCCGCAGATAGTGATCAAAGAGTTTGAGAAGAATAAGAAATAAAAAGCGAGGCTGTAAAAAACATTGCGTTTTTTACAGCCTATATTTTGGTTATACGATTTCTACACGCAAAAATGCTTCGATGCTTTCTGTCGTAAAGTTTTTATCGAGTGCTTCATAAACTTCGATGCCGCCGATAAAAGAAGCGGTCAATGCCGATTTTTCTGCATCGGTGCGCATATCGATCAAATCTATCTCGTTGAGTTGGCGAAATTCTTCGGCAAAACTGTCACATGCAACGTCTTTGAAAACCAACATAGGCAGGAGAATATCGCCCCATTGATACCGTTCAAGAAGATGTCCGTATGTTTTTTTGCGTAGCAAAATATTTTGCGAAACACTGATGATCGCCCATCGGCTGACCGTTTCGCCCGATTCGGTCGTATCAAAGGCGAAGCGAACGGCTGTTTCTTGTTCATTTAGACGCACGTTCTCCTGGTTTTCGCCGGTTATTCGAATGTTAGAAATACCTGAGAAATAGTAGAGCGGCACACTGTAATAACTGTATTCCTCGTTGTCGGAATGTTTTGTCGTGCCACTGCCAAGATAGCGTCCGGTCGTCGAATCGTACACCTCAACGGTGCGATCGTTTGCGTTTCGATCTTCCTCGAAAGCAGCGGCGTTGCCGACGATATAACTGTAACTTGGTCCGAGATGGATGAAGGCGATCAACTCTTTTGAGATGCCGTTTTCCATCGAAACACGATGCAGTGTGGCAGTAGCGCTGTCGGATGTCGTTTTTACAAAATTGACGCGCATCTCCCGCTCATTTGGAATGTAGTAAGCAACGGTCATCCGTTCGGATGAGAAAGCAAAACCGATCACTGTGCCGTCGTTGCGCCGTAAGCGTCCGTATATTTCTCCGCTTTGCGGAACGGTGGACAGTTCCATTGCGCCCTCGTCTGTTTCAAACGAGACTTTATAAAGTAAATCCATGATAATGAACTCATAGGATACTTCTTCGTGGATCAGAGAAAAGTAAGCGTGATTGTCCGGGTGTTCATCGATGTAATTTTGCAAGAGCGGCAGGAGGGTTTTTTCACTTTTATAAAAAGATGCCATATGGTATTTGGCATCCTCAAGATAAAGGCCAATCTCATAAAAATATGTCATCTGCTCGCCAAAATGAGTGCGCGGCAGATCGGTTGTGTGAATGCCGGTGGAATAATCCAACTTGATGATATTACTTTGTAAGACCTTTTCAAACGTCAGCCCCTCCGGCAGAAAATCATTCATTGAAGCGGGTACGCACAGTGAAAAAAATATATCTTCCGATAGACTTTTCGGTTGCTCTGACGGTGCGGAGGAGGGGACGGGGGATGGCGACAATGTCGGCATTGGGGTGGATGTTGGCGTTGGTGTCGGCACAGGAGAAACGGTCGGATTGGCGGAAACTTCTGTGGTCAGCCAACTGCTTAAAGATGCATCGGTTGACGAAACGTTATAGGAGGGAAGCGGACCGATATCGGCAGTGGTTTCCGTATGTCTCGCACAACCAACAGGAGTTGCCAAGAGCAAACCTGCCAGTACCGATGCAATTAATTTTTTAACGGTATTCAAAATGTGTTCTCCTTGTGGTGATTGGAGTATTATTCTGTGAGGAATCATTTAAAAGGGGATGAGGAAATGGTCTTTTCGGGATAATATCTGCGCAATTCGATCCAACGGTATAAGATCCATTCGTGCACGAATGAAACATGTTCATCGTAACTGTACAGCAGTTCAGAGACTTCTTTGGATACGAAGTAGTGGTACTGTAATCCGAAGATGTTCCAACGTTCTTCATTTTGCGCGACATAGGGTGCAAGTGCAAGCGCATATTTGTACATGATATCAAGACTTTCGTTCAGGTCGTCTTCCAAAGAATTCATTCGTGCTCTGACCATATCGACGAACCAGTCAACATTGTAAAGCTCGGAAAACCAGTCATTGCCGCCGCTTCCCTCGGAAACCAACTTCAGTTCGCTGAGTGCGGTGCTATAAGATCCGAAGCAGAAGTCATAATCCCAAGGAGAGGTGAAATACAGTTTTCCTCTTTTTTCTTTGTACATGTAGAATGAGGTGGCGCCCCAGTCGCAGTCCTTGCCCAGTTCTTCAATGATAAAAATATCTACCATCGAATGAAGATCGACCAATTCCGCGATTTTGTTTTTGTCGTGCGTGCGGATGGCAGCATCTACTTTGATCATGTAGTCACGAATGAAGGAGCATTCTTCTTCTGTCGAATGTTCGCTTAAAATATCGAATTCTCGTTTGTTTGTTTCATTTTTTTTGAATTCCGGAATGGTAAAATAGTCGATTCCCTCTTTTTTGGTGGGATCTTTATCGACGCGGAAGTCAAGTTCCAAAAGGTAACCTTTGTCGGGGTCGGTTCCGGAATCGTCTAACACTACCCGGTCATTGCAGGCTTCTACCTTTTCGATCAGCATATACAGCCCACGATATTCCCCGTTGACATAAAGATTGACCCATGCATAATGGGTGACCCAGCCCAAAGTACCCATTCTGCCTGCAAGTGTCCACATGAAGACATTTTTGAGCATCGAGGGGTCGTATTTGTTTGCCTGCAAGATCCAGTCTTTGTTTTTGCCGTTGCCGATTCCGAGTAGATTCTGCCCCTCGGAAAGCTTGATTGTATAAGAATTTTTTGAGGAATAGGATAATTCCTCATCTACTGTTTCGTATTTGTTGTTTGTACTTGACCAACGGTCAGTACCGACGACCTTATCGATATAGGTGGTTTGCCAGGTAGAATTTCCTCTTCCTTTAACATTGAGGTCTAAATTGGTAAGGTTGTATTTTTCCTTGCTTGCGCCTTCAATAGTGAGATTGCCGCCGACGTAATTTTTGCTCTTGATTGAATTTCCGCTGTCTGTCGTTAAATAAAAATTGGGGACGGTGATGTTTGCCGACACCTCAATCTTTTCAAACAATGCGGTGTAAACGGTATCGGAAGTGACGCTGTCTGCTGTTCGGGAGCGTGTTTCGTGTCCGTCCGACCAGCCAATAAATCGGTAACCGTACAACGGAACGGCTGTGACCAGTTCCGTGTAGCCGCCCGATTTGATATACTGCGTGCCGGTGCCGACAATTGTGCCGCTGCCGACAGGAGAGCAAGTATACTGCACTTTTACACCATATTTGGGATTTCCAGAAGGCGTACCGTCCGGCGCGGTAGTCTCTCCGCTTAATGTGAAATCATCGTTGATCCCGCTACTTGGATCGTCAGCGTTGGTAGTCGAAGACACTTCGCTACAGGATATCAGTGAAAAAGTAAGCAGTAACAGTGCCATGAAAAAGGCGACCGATCTTTTTCTGCCGTTCATAAAGATACCTCGTTTGTTTAGAATTATTGTAAAATCACCTATATTATACACTAAGACCAAAAAAAAGGCAAGGGTTCTTTAAAAATGTTCACACATTTTATTTGTATGATGATTGACTTTTTCGCATGTGTTTTTTAAAAAAACTTGACAATGTATGCTTTTTTTGTTATAATATTTCTATAAAAAATAGGAGGATGAGATATGACGGATCCGACAACACTGCCCGGGGCAACACTTGCCTATATCGGCGATGCAGCGATCGAAATTTTGGTGCGCCGCAGGCTTATTGAGCAAGGACAGACGAATAGCGGGAAAATGAGTAAATTGGCGCTTTCTTATGTTAAGGCTACCGAACAGGCAGTTGCAATCGAACGGATTCTCCCGTTTTTGACCGAAAAAGAAGAGGAAATTTACCGTCGCGGACGAAATGCCAATGGCATTTCTGCACCCAAAAGCGCGAGCATTGTCGAATATCGTAAGGCGACCGGAATGGAAGCACTGTTCGGATGGCTGTATCTTGAAAAAATGACTGCGCGCATGGGAGAACTGTTTGAAATGGCGTATCCCGAACATCCCGAAAGTCCTGAGCCCCAAAACAAATAATATGGAGGAACGAATATGTATAGTATCGGTATCGATTTCGGCGGAACAAATATTGCTGTTGGTTTGACAAAAGATCTGAAGGTGATTGCAAAGTCGGCTCTGCCTACCGGGCGTGGGGAACGCGGACCGGATGAAATGGTGAAGGATATGGCAACTCTTTGCAAAAAACTTACTGCGGAAGCAGGATTGACGCTCGATGACATTTCATCGATTGGCATTGCCAGTCCCGGCGTGATCAATTCGGAGAGTGGTGAGGTAGAATACTATTGCAATATCGAAATGATCCACTATCCGATGGCGAAGATCTTGAGCGGCTATCTTGACGGATATGACCGCATTTACATGGCGAATGATGCCAATGCCGCAGCCCTAGGTGAAGCGCTTGCCGGCTCGGCAAAGGGAGCGAAAACGGCATTGATGATTACTCTCGGTACGGGTGTCGGCGGCGGCATTGTATTGAACGGAAAAATCTATGACGGTTTTAATTTTGCCGCAGCGGAATTGGGACATGTGGTGATCGAAAAGGATGGCTGGGCATGCGGATGTGGCAGAAAAGGATGTTGGGAGGCATATTCCTCGGCAACGGGTCTTATTCGGATGACCAAAGAAGAAATGGAAAAGTGTCCTGACAGCATGATGTGGCAAATCGCAGGTAGCCTTGAAAAGGTCAACGGAAGAACTTCCTATGATGCTGCTAAAAAAGGCGATGAAGCGGCACTGCGCGTGGTCAAACGGTATCAGGATTACCTTTCCTGCGGATTGACCAATATGATCAACATTTTCCAACCGGAGGTGCTTTCTATCGGCGGCGGTGTCTGCGGCGAGGGGGATTATCTGCTTTTGCCTGTCACTGAGCAAGTCATGAAGGAACAGTATGCCAAGACTTCCGCGAAAAAGACGAAACTTGTCATTGCAACTCTCGGAAACGATGCAGGTATCGTCGGTGCGGCAGCGTTGGGGCAGTGATCAAACAAAAAAGATCAAGGGATCTGTGTAGGAACTCTTGATCTTTTTTATATGCGCCTATTTTATGCATTTTTTGCCATAAATTCGCCAATGATGGGTGCCATGCGATCATAGCCTTTGGCGTTGGGGTGAACGAGACTCTTGCGGTCAACGTCTCCAATGCAGTCTGTGAAGTATTTTTCCATGCTTTCACCATAGAATTCTTCACCCATTTCATTGAAATCAAGGTAAGGAATGTCCCACTTTTCACAGATTGCACGCACGGCGGCGACATACTCACCGATATTCTTATTTAAATTCCCGTGGTAAGAATCCATTTTTCCGGTGATGATATATATTGGTTTGGCAGCCGGGAATGCTTTTTTTAAATAGCAAAGTTGTCCTTCCAAACCGCCGCAAAGGGTGTCTTGCGTGCCGGCGAAGTCGGTTTCGTGTGCATTTTTTGGAGCAATGTCGGAAACAGTTCCCACCTTGCATTCAAACCAAGCATCGTTTGTATGCCCTTCCATTACAATAAAATTATAAGCATTTCCTTCTTCTGCCTTTAACTGATCGATGATTTGACCATAGGGAGTGATATTTGACAGCGCCCAGCCGTCCAACCCTCTGTTCACCCAGTTTGCAAGTCCATAGAGGTCGGCAATGCGCCCGGCATAGCCGTAACGGGGTGTGTGGTCGTAGACCGATGCCGCACAGATCGAGTCGCCGACAAATAGCGCAGTTTTGTCCTGAAGAGCGGTGATTTTTCCTGTACTCATAGAGATTCACCTCATGTTTTTGACTTTATGAATGTATGATAGCATATCAAAAGCGATTTGTCAATCAGTCTTTTGCCCTTCACGGGTAAAATGGTACTCCGACCGAAAAAATATCGAAAAATGCGAAAAAACTTTCAAAAAACCCTTGACATTCTTTCCGCTCTCTGCTATAATACCAACGCTGACTTGAGGTATTGCGGCATCGCCAAGCGGTAAGGCAACGGACTCTGACTCCGTCATTACCTAGGTT
>CAZUWA010000013.1:0-36628 GCA_964623895.1 uncultured Lachnospiraceae bacterium
TGCAAACGCCGAACGATGGAAAAAACGGTGATATTTTCAATATATAACGATTGATCATCAAGCAGGAGGCTACCCTCCTCTTACACTATCGTGCGTACCGTTCGATACACGGCGGTTCAATCATAAATAATGCAAAGACTTGTACTTCGCGGATAATTATAATATATCCGCGAAGTACAAGTCTTTCGTTTGTTATGGTATGCGTAAGTATTCCACTACTCGCAACAGCCCAATTGCCTTTTCGAGTTTTCCGTTTCGATATACTTGTCATTCTTCCATATTTTTGATCATCGCAGCAATGCCGGTATGAGAAAGTTCTTCTGTTGCAAATGGTCTCAGTGCGAGCGCCATCAATTTCATGGGGTGATCGTCGGCAGCAACACGGTTGGAACTGATCTTTCCACACTGTGTACAGCGGTGAAGCAGTGCCCATTCCCCGCCCTTTCTGACCCACACGCCGATCGGTTCCATTTTCGCATGGCAATCGGACGCACGATCTCCCGGCGTATCGTCAAAATGTGCACTCCAAAGGCAGTATGGGCAGTGATTTCTGTGATCGCTAGACGCGCCTTCCGGCACGACCGTTCTGCCACAATTCTTACAAACAAAAGAATCAGTGCAGGGATGCTTTTTGTAGTATCCCTTGTCATACAATCTTTTTTTATTCTCTCTATTCACTTTTATATCCTCCGACCGTTCCCACCCCCATCAGATCTGTCAACTGCCGCAACCTTTCAATGGGAAAAGGAGGAGATGCCAGTGGTTTTGCCGCAATAGACAGAAGTTTCATTGGGTCGTCCTCCTCAGAACGCTCTTCACTACGTATTTCACCACAATGCTTGCACCGCTGGATGATCTCCCATTTACCGTCCGATCTGACGGAAATGCTGATCGGTTCAAACGATCCGCCACATTCATAGCCATCCTCATCCGTTTCATGGCGGCTGCACAGGCAATTCGGGCAATGCGTGCGCTCTTTTTTCTCTTGGTTTTCTTGCGGGCGCCAACCGCAGTTCCGACATTTATAGTCTGTTTGCATTCTGTATTTCCTTGTCTATAGATTTTTTTGAAATATTTTTTCCAATATACACAACCATTATAATATGCTTTGACTAACGTGTCAAGTTTTTTCACCGTATTTTTTGTTTAAAACAATCGATTACCGATCAACGGTAATTTCAGTCGGCTGACCTTCGACAAATTTGTAATTTTTGATCGTTCCGACAGTGTCATCGTATATGCCGAATTCCGCTTCAAAGTCTTCTTCCATGTTATTATACTCAATGAGAAAGTAACTGTGCCCTCCTTCGTTGCAAAGTTCGGAATATTCAAAATTTTCCATATCAATTGCCGAAGCATAAATGCCGAGCAAATCTTTGTATTCCGCAGTACAGTCCGCCTTCTTCATGTTAAACATCACGCAAGCCATCTCCGGCTCCTGTACCGACAGAAATGTGGACGAATCATAGCCGCACATATAGATGTCGGGATAGAAAAACAGAATCAATTCCGCATTGATAGAGGACTCAACATCGATCAGCCCCAATTCTTCCAATTGTAACTGCTTATCCGGATGGTTGCTGGTCGGTGTGTTGGGATGACCCTTATAGTAATAGACAAATTCGTCGCCATAATACGCCTTGATGAAACGAACATATCCTTCGAAATCCGGCTCATTTTCCGCTGTTGCCCAAGAGCCGAGAATCATCATCACCTTTTTGCCACTCTTTTCTGCCTCTTCGAAAATCTCGCCACTGAAATTGTATAGCGACCTAAGAGCGGTCTTTTCCTCTTCCGTCATGGCATTGAGTGGGGTGGCAAAATTACGCTCCTCAATGACACCTTCTGTCTTATCCTCGCCAAGCACTCTGTTTATAAATTCTTCATCAGGGGAACAAAGAACACCTGCACGAGGACGCAGGATCCACCATTCGACATTGTCTTTTTCTCTTGCCGCAACATAAGCATATTGTCTGAAGGTATCTGTATCGACTGTAAAATGGTCCGTTTGATTATAATCCCCTTTTTCCTTAACCTCAGCATAAAGGGCAGCTAAATTAGTTGCCATTTCATCATACTTGGCATCTGCGTCGAAATTCGGATCGCTACTGTTGAATGCTTCATTGAATGCCACATAGGATGCGCCGCCATCGGAAAGCAATGTAACGGTGTAATTTTCTTCCGGAATACCGTTGGCAACGAGCAGTTTCAGATAGAGGTATGCGTTGTAATCATTGATATACAGGTTGAACTTCGCATTCGAGTTACCATCGTACAGTTCTTTGATATAATCATTCGTAGCAGAAACCATTTTGTCATAATTGTTGTGGGTAAGAACCTCACTTCTATCGACATTGGGCATTGCAAAAACGTTTTTCGGCAGATTGTCCCAGTTCCAACTGTCAGGACGAGCTAACCAAACAAACGCGGGAATCGCACCATCACTTGTAATCTCCTTCATATTGAGGGTGAAATACAGTTGCGGCATCGAACCGGAAATGGGAGCAATAATATATTCATCGGTCGTTAGCGATATTTCCGTTGTTGTCGTGCAAACGACATTTTGATCGTTGATTGCTTGAACTTCTACACTATGCGTGCCGTAATAAGCATCCAGTTCGACCTTTTTTTCAGCAAGTTCGCTTGCTTGTAAAGTTTTGGTTGCAACCGTTTGCGTGCCATGTTTTACAGTAATCTCAAGTTTCAAAAGAGTATCGTCCGTCCAAACAACCGAGATCTTCTGTTCATCTTCTATTTGTTCTGCCGTGAATTCAAAAATAAATTCTTCAGTTTTTTCGGTCTTTTCGGGTTCTGACATATTGCAGGCTACAAATACCACCGCACATGCCAGACCGAGTAAAAATACACATATTATCTTTTTCACTTCCATATACCTTTCAATATTATATAGTTATACACATTTATTATATCAGATTTTGATTACAATTTCACACAACAATTTAAAAACGATATATGAATTATTTGGGAAATGCTGAAACAGAAAAAAATGATTCATTCCCTCGAAAGGAGATCGAAAAAACAAAAAAATTGAAAATTGTCTTGACTTTTTGAAATGAAAGAAGTATAATGGGTGCGTTGTGTACAGCATAGTCATTATTTTCAAAAGCAAACTACTCGAAACGCACAGTGGAGTCCTATAACAGGAGGTAAAGCCGTTTTTGAGCGTACCGCTCGAAGTGTCTTTGCCTTCTTTTTCAGATAGAAATTCACCAGAACTTTTGATTGATTACGAAAGGAACAGTTATTATGGAAATCTTTCTTACATTGTCAATAGCCCTCTTGGCAGGTCTGTTGCTCTCCCGTCTTGCAAAACTTGCAAAGCTTCCTGCCGTTACGGCATATCTTGTCGCCGGCATTCTCATTGGCCCTTATCTGCTTGGCGCACTCAACGTGCCGGGGTTGGGGTTTACCAGCATGGAAAACGTCGAAGCGTTTTCAATCATTTCCGATGCAGCGCTCGGCTTCATCGCCTTTTCGATCGGCAATGAATTTCGCCTCTCGCAGTTAAAGCATACCGGCAAGCAAGCGACTGTTATCGGTATTTTTCAGGCAGTAGTCGCCACACTGGTCGTGGATGCCGCACTCATTGCGATCCATTTTGCCATGCCCGACAAACTTTCTCTTCCTGCGGCAATCACCCTCGGTGCGATTGCTTCTGCGACAGCACCGGCAGCAACACTAATGGTCGTCAAGCAGTATAAGGCAAAGGGACCGTTGACGGATATTCTTTTGCCGATCGTGGCGTTGGATGATGCTGTCGGACTGGTATTGTTTGCCGTTTCCTTCGGCATTGCCAAAGCGCTCAGTTCAGGGGATGTGGACATCGTCTCCATCATCGTAGAGCCGCTCATTGAAGTCATTATCTCACTCGGTCTCGGTGCGATTATGGGTTTTCTGTTCAACATCTTCGAACGGTTCTTTCATTCTCGCTCAAAGAGACTGTCCGTTTCGGTTGCGTTTGTTTTTCTGACCGTTGCAATTTCGATGATGAAATTTGAAATCGCAGGCGTAAACATCACATTCTCTTCCCTACTCGCCTGCATGATGCTTGGAACCGTCTTCTGCAATATATGTGACTTCTCTGAAGAACTAATGGAAAGAGTGGAGCGTTGGACAGCTCCGCTGTATGTTCTGTTCTTCGTAATCAGCGGTGCTGAATTAGAACTTTCCGTCTTTAAAGATTGGGTGATCGTAATGATCGGTATCGTTTATATCATTGCTCGTTCTGCCGGAAAATATGTCGGTTCTTACGCCAGTGCCAAAGCAACACGCTGTAACAGCAATATCGTCAAATATCTTGGGATCACCCTTCTGCCGCAAGCAGGTGTTTCCCTTGGCATGGCGATCAAAGCGCAAGAACTGGGTGCAGACGGCATTACCGTTGCCAACATCACCCTCTTTGCCGTTCTGATCTACGAGATCGTCGGACCGCTCTTGACCAAGCTCTCTCTTCAAAAGGCAGGTGAGATCGAGCCGGAAGGCAAGGTCAATGCCAGAGAAAATGCCCGTGCAGTGCTTGCGGAAACGAGCCAAAAAGAACATTTGAAGAAAAAATAAAGCGAGGGGCTGAAGGATTGCACATACAGCTTGTCTTGTCTATACCATGATCCAACTGTAACACACAACCGACCGCTTCCAATATGTAAATGCCCCGAACACTCCGCAAAATGATACGAAAAGTCGTTGAATGCATGCAATTCATTATCAAAAAAAGTGGCAAGAACTTTGATCTTGCCACTTTTTTATCTTTTGAATTCCAACAGCGTAAGCGCTTTGTTTTCTCTTGTTTTTCGCAGATCGATCAAGCGTTGGTTTTCCGAACCGCGGAAGCGCAGTCTGAGGTTTTTCTGTTCCTCCACAAACGGCCCGTCAACGAGCACGTCTACAAGGTCCAAAAACCTCTCCGTGACCGCGCAATAATCTCTTCCGCCGGGAACAAGTTCTTCATAAATGCCGCCGGTAAAACACCAAATATCCTTTTCGGGAAAATTTTCCTTCACCTTTCTGAGAAAAGGAAGTAACGCTTCCTGATTCTCCGGTTCCATCGGATCACCGCCAAGCAATGTCAACCCCGCCACATAGGTCGGTCGAAGTGCTTCAAGCAGTTCATTCTCCGTTTCTTTCGTAAAAGGTTTACCAAAGTCAAACGCCCATGTTTCCGGTTGAAAACAATGCTTGCAGTGCTTTCTGCATCCGGAAACAAAGAGCGAAACGCGCACACCCACACCGTTTGCAATATCATTCTTTTTAATCTCGGCATAATTCATCAAAGATGCAGTACCCTTTCCTTGATCTCTTGGGTGCGTCCCTGATTCCAGTACTGCGTACCGATATATCCACAGGTACGGCGCGCCACATTCATGGTATCCTGATCATGATTTCCACAGTTGGGGCAGACCCAAACCAATTTGCCCTCTTCTTCCTTGATTTCGATTTCACCATCCCAACCGCATTTTTGGCAATAATCGCTCTTGGTATTCAGTTCCGCATACATAATATGATCATAAATAAATTGCAGAACGCTTAAAACAGCGTCAAGGTTGTTCTGCATATTCGGAACCTCCACATAGGAAATAGCACCCCCGGGAGAGAGCAACTGAAATTTGGATTCCAGAAGAAGCTTGTCGAATGCGTTGATCGGCTCGGTTACATGTACATGGTAACTGTTGGTAATATAGGCTTTATCCGTCACACCCGGAACGATGCCGAAGCGCTTCTGTAAACACTTTGCAAATTTATAGGTGGTAGATTCAAGCGGCGTGCCATACAGCGAATAATCAATGTTCTCCGCTTTCTTCCACTTAGCAGTGTACTCATTGAGTTTGCGCATAATCTCAAGTCCAAGCTCCTCCCCTTCCTGCTCTGTCAGTTTCTTGCCGTTAAGTGCGTATACGCATTCCCACAGCCCCGCAAAACCGAGCGAGAGGGTGGAATAACCGCCGTGCAGATACTTATCGATGGTCTCTCCTTTTTTCAGCCTTAACAATGCACCGTGTTGCCACAAGATCGGCGCGGCATCGGACAGCGTTCCGGTCAACCGCTCATGGCGGCACTGCAACGCTCTGTGACACAGTTCCATACGCTCATCAAAAATTTCCCAAAAGCGGTTGATATTACCGTTTGCCGAAAGACCAATGTCAACGAGGTTAACCGTCACCACACCTTGGTTGAAGCGCCCGTAGTATTTTGGCTTTCCGTTTTCATCCACATAAGGAGTCAAGAAAGACCGACATCCCATACAGGTATAGCAATGTCCTTCTCCGTTTTTGTCGATCTTATTTTGAAGCATGATCTTTTCGGAGATATAGTCCGGTACCATTCTGCGCGCCGTGCATTTTGCAGAAAGCTCGGTAAGATACCAATAGGGTGTCCCCTCTCTAATGTTGTCTTCTTCCAAAACATAGATCAGTTTTGGGAATGCGGGCGTGACCCAAACGCCCTTTTCATTCTTGACACCTTGGTATCGTTGCAATAACACTTCCTCTATAATAGTTGCAAGGTCTTTCTTTTCCTGCTCGTTCTTTGCTTCGCCAAGATACATGAACACCGTGACGAATGGCGCCTGTCCATTGGTAGTCAACAGTGTGACAACCTGATATTGGACGGTCTGTACGCCCTTGCGGATCTCTTCTCTGAGTCTCTTCTCGGTGACCTTAGAAAGTTGTTCTTCAGAGAGTTCAACGCCCAGTTCCGCATACTCCTTTTTGACCGACACCCTGATCTTTTCTCTGCTGACCTGTACAAATGGCGCAAGATGCGCAAGAGAGATCGACTGTCCGCCATACTGGTTCGATGCCACCTGCGCAATGATCTGCGTTGCGATATTGCAGGCAGTTGAGAAACTGTGCGGACGTTCGATCAGCGTACCGGTGATGACCGTACCATTCTGCAACATATCTTCTAAGTTGACAAGGTCGCAGTTGTGCATATGTTGTGCATAATAATCCGCATCGTGGAAATGAATCAGACCTTCATTGTGCGCATCCACGATCTCCTTCGGCAGAAGGATACGACAGGTGATGTCTCTTGAAACTTCTCCCGCCATATAGTCACGTTGCGTCGAATTGACGACCGGATTTTTGTTGGAATTCTCTTGCTTCGCCTCTTCGTTGTTGCACTCGATCAAACTTAAGATCTTGTCATCCGTGGTGTTTGACTGGCGAATCAGAGTGCGGGTATAGCGATAGGTAATGTAGGTCTTTGCAACCTCAAAAGCGCCGTGCGCCATGATCTGCTCTTCGACCATATCCTGAATTTCTTCCACACTCGGAGATCTGCCCAATTGCTCACAGCGAAGCACCACGCTCTCCGTGATGCGCTCGATCTGCTTTGCAGTCATCCTGTCTTCTTCCGCGACAGAAGCGTTTGCCTTGCCGATTGCAACCGTGATCTTCTTCTTGTCAAAAGTAACTTCTGATCCGTTTCTTTTAATGATCTTCATCTTTTTTGTTCTCCTCTACGTGCGCGTTTGTACTGTATTACGGTCGAAAAAACACCGTTTTGTGCATTCATTCATTCAAAGAAGAGTCAGACGCCAACCACAATATGTAGTGGTCGGCGTGTCCTTGCTCATCAATATTTAGAGTATAACATAGAAAATTCTAAAAAGCAATAGTTTTTTAGACATTTTCTCGTTTTTGGTATATCTCACAAAAAGCGCGTTCATATTTGGACAAAAATCCAAATTCGTACACGCTTTGTTTTTTATTCAAAAAGATAGCAAAATCTCACTTGAAAGGGCAAAAGAATAGATAAAGACCTCGTCCACGGGTCTGCCCATCATCATTTCCACTGCCCGTTTATAGTACCCGAGCTGTGTCTTATGCCGTTCGCGCAGAAGATCCGCACAGTTTGCAGGATCAGCAAGTTGTTCCCTTTGAAAATGATCGGTCTTGTAATCAAACAGTACCAACTTCTCCTGTTCATCAATAAAGAAGCAATCGATTACACCTTGTATCAACAATTTCTCGTTTTGCAATGCTACCTTTTTTTCGGCATCCTCTGTAAAATCGGATGCCGGCAATTCGATCGTAAACCTCTGTTCCCGATAAATCGTCTTCGCATCTTTCATGCGTTTGTAAAGTGCACTCTCAAAAAACGCTTCCACTTTGGAATACTCGATCAACTCCGCCACCGCAGGAGATAAAAAACGCTGTGCGATCAATCGCTTTGCCTCGGTAATAACGCCGTCTTCTTCCACCTTCACAAAATCGCAGAACTGCATAAAGGCATGTGTTGCACTCCCTCTTGCCGCCGCATTTTTTTTAACATCCGCCAAAGAATCTGCCTTATAGAATGCCGGCATTTTGCCTTTTTTACCGACAGGTTGCGCAGAAAACATCTCAAAGGACTTTTCCTCTTCATCCAATACCTGTGGGAAGAGTTTGGAGACGGAAAGCTTTGTCGGCAGTTCCGTCTCGCATGTATGAGGATAGCGGAAAGACAATCGTTTTTCGATCTCGACACGGCATTTTTCGTATTCCTCTTCGTCATATTCGACGAGCATTTCCTCTTTTTTTTCTTCTGCCTCTCTCTGCTCTTCAAAGATATCGACCTCGTCATACAGCCGATACAGTGCATCTTTTCCGTTCAGCGCCGCCAGAATATAATTCAAATAGTTTGGAAACTGCTCTAACAACGTTCTTCTGACCTGTGGGCAACAGGCGATCCCATCTATTCTTTCCCGTCCGCTCTTGCTGAACGTACCTGAAATGTAGAGTTCATCTCTTGCCCTTGTCAGCGCCACATATAAGATCCGTAGTTCTTCGTTAACTGCACGTTCTCGATCGGCAAGTTCAGCCGCGGCATGCACTGCCGAACGGCGGCGCACCCCCGCTTTTTCTCCGTCCGCAAGAATGGGCGCAAAACCGATCTCTTCATCAAACAGCATTTTATCGGAAGAAGAAAGCTTAAGGGCATTGGAACATCCGTACAGCCAACAAACCGGAAACTCCAATCCTTTCGAACCGTGAATAGTCATCAATCGCACATGACCTTTGATCACTTGTGCACTCTTACCGTCGCTTGCAATATCCCGTTCTGCCATATCCGCAATTTTTTCAAGGAGTTTAGAGAGTTCTCCTGTCGACGTTCCGGCATAGGTGCGGCAAAGATCGTAAAAAAACAGCAAGTTTTCCTTGACCGTCTGTCCCTCGCCGACCGTTTTCCCAAACGACAAAAGGGGTAAGAGCATACATTCGCTCATCACCTTCCACACCAGTTTGTCAGCGGTACATTCCTGAAGCGCAGTGCGGTATTCGGCAATAAAATGCAATACCCTGCGACAGCGCAGATCTCCTGTAGTTTCCGCATAGTCGCAAACCGCCGCGAAAAGGCTCTCACCCTGTCCTTTTTGTCGAATTTCGGCAAGTTCGGAAAGAGTAAACCCAAAAACAGGACTTTTCATGCCGCCCGCTAAATAAATATCTGCAGTCGGATCGTTGATCATCTCCAAAAGACAACGAAGAAGCAATACTTCCGGCGTTTCAAAAAAGCCTTTTTTGCAGTTGATATCCAAGATCAGCCCTCTGTTTTCAAACGCACGGCGGATGTCCGGTGCTTCCGTCATAGAACGCACCAAAATACCGATCTCCGAGCCGTCTCTGCCACGCTTTATCATTTCGGCAACATTGCGTGCAAGATATTCCGCTTCCTCATTCTCCTCACGGTCATTGCTTGTTTTCACCAGACAAATTGCCGGCAACAAAAGTTCGCCATCTGATTTGTGCGCTACCAAATCATCCTCCGGCAGATAGGTCATATCGGTGCAAAGATTCATGAGCGGCGCACAAACGGCATTGACAAACCGAATCACCGCAGGCACACTGCGATAGTTTTCCGTTAAAAAGATCCTGCCCTCCGACGTCTCTTGTTCGATATAGTCCGGATAGCGCTCACGCAGAGCCGAGAAAATAGAGGGACAAGCCCCACGAAAACCGTAAATGCTCTGTTTGACGTCACCTACGGCAAAGCGATTCCGTCTGGAAAGAGCCAAAAACAGTTTATCCTGCAATTCATTGACATCCTGATATTCGTCGATATAGATCTCATCAAATTCAGAAGAAAGTTTCTTTGCAAACGCGCTGATCTCTTCCCCATCATACAGAAGGTCAAGGGCATAATGTTCAACGTCGGAAAACTCTAAAACACCCATTCTGCTCTTCAATTCCTTCAGCTCCTCACTGTAGTCTGAAAAAAGCGTATAAAGCATCCGATTCATCGCAGCGCTTTCACGACAACTTTCTCTGTAAAGCGACAGATCATAGCCAAGATGCATTGCTTTTCTGCTGCGGATATAATCGGTTGCCACCGCGCGTACCTGCTTGAACCATTTTACTTCCTCCAGATCGTTCAGCCCTTTGGAAATAAATTTTTCCTTTTCGTACCCCTCAAGCAGTGCGGTCATTTCCACAGGGCGGTCAACAAGAGAAAGGGCATTTTCGAAATAGTCCAATTCCTTACGCAGTATCGACAACTGTTTTTCGGATAGATGCTCTTCCTCAAACAGCGGCAAGATCCGACGGTATTCTTCTTTAAAAAAGGTCAGATCCGCCTTTACCTGATCGGTAACTTTCTTGCCGTAAAAGCTCTGCGAGAAGGGCAGATCTGCCGACATTTCCATTTTTTTAGCGGCAGACAGGAAGGTCTCTATACCGTGGAACAGGTTCTCAGTCTTTTCGTACAGTTTGACCAATTTTGCCGGCAAATCCTTATCGTTGTAGGAAGAAAGCATGCCGTCACACAGACGTGCAAAAACGCCGCTCGTATCACTTGCGTACATCTTTTCGACCGACCGTTTCATCAGTCGCAGTTTCCGCTTATATAATTCCGCGTCATCTGCCACGCGCACCGCAGGGGACAGTCCGCATTTGTCGTAATTTTTTCTCACCAATTCAAGGCAATAACTGTCAATCGTACAGATTTTGGCGGCAGGCAGCAGTGACATCTGCCGTTTTAGTATTTTGCGTGCTTCCGGCTTTTTTTCAACTCGATACCGCTCTTTCAAGCCTTTGAATAATCGCTCGCGCATTTCTCCCGCCGCAGCTCTTGTAAATGTCACGATCAGCAGGCGGTCTAACGAATACGGGTGTTCTTCGTCGCAGAGTTCTTCCAAAATTCGAAGACAAAGCGAGTGAGTTTTGCCCGAACCTGCCGATGCGGAAACCAACAGATCTTTGTTTCTTGTATAAACGGCGGCTCTTTGACCTGCATTCAACTCCATATCCGTCTCCTTGTTTATTAATTATAAATTCTTTCTTTGGGCCAACAGATTGCGTTGTGGACTTTCTCGCACCGTTGACACCCAGGAAGGCAAACAGTTCGCCTTCCCATACCCGAAAACCCAGGTCATCCACCGCCTGTACATCGCCAAAAATGTTTGCTTAGGTGGGCGATTTTGGTTACATTTTTCATTCTGCCACAATTCTTTTAATTCTCGTTATGCTGACTACTGCCGATCTTATTTCTGCATATCGGCAACATTGGACAGTAGGTACATCCGTTAAAACCACCCGATTTTTTTCTGGGCGTTGCTCCCGCCTCTCCCATACGGATCCGACAAGCAAAGCCGGAAAGCAGGTCATCAAGGCGTTTGAGCGTTTCATCAAGTTGTTCACCGCTCACTAAGAAATCCTTATTGTTCGGAAGAAAATCACAGTCCTGCCCGAGCGCCTTTTTGACTTCTTCATCACTTGAGATCCAACCGCTGCGCTTGATCTCGCGGCGCAAGGTGTGTTTCAGCATCTCCTCATCAAATGCCTGCTCGGCAAGCACAGTCGGATTGGAAGCAATATAGTATTCCACACCCGCCGGCAATAATCGACTTCCTTTTTCCGCGCCCAATACCTTCAAAAAGGCAGGATCGCTACATGCAATCAGTGTGCGTAAATAGATAAGCATTTGCAAATTGAGTCCGTCTTCGATCCGATCCGGTTTGAACTGTTTCTTTCCGGTCTTATAATCGACGACGCGCAGATAAAATACACCGTTTTCTCCTCTGTAAACATCCACACGGTCGGCAATGCCGTTCACCGTTACGGGATAACTGCCGATCGTCGTAATGGGAGGCAAAGAAATCGTTTCGCCGCTCGTTTTTCTTCCAAAGGGCAATTCACAAAAGAGTGGTTCGAACGATCCCACGGCAAATTCATCTCGCAGGTTTTTCGAAAGGATCGTTGCGCCGTCTTTCATTCTGCGAAGCAGTTGTATGGTGCTTTCGCTTTCCTCTCCCTCACCCAGCATCCGCAACCGCAAATCTTCTGTAATTTTGCAAACAGCCTCTTCGATCTCCCGATCGGTCATCTCTTTGAATTGCCGTCCTTTTTCGATCTCGTCCTTGATCAGTCGCTCCAACACAGCATGCATCACCGTACCGATTTCGTTTTCTCCGGTGTCTTCCTTCATCTGTTGCTGCAATTTTAAAACATAACTGCAAGTATAGGAGAAGGGACAATTCACAAAACTTTCAAGCCTGCTTTGACTGAGTTTCAAAGCCTTTGAAGGGTAAAGTTCCGCTACCACCGCAGGAGAAAGACTGTCTGCCACCGTAATAAGCGGCGCACGCAAGGCGTTGTCGATCAACGATCGGCTTTTCTCTTCAAAATAATCGTACAGCGCCTGATGCACCACTCCCCGCCCTGTCTCAAGCGCTTTTTCAAGACAAACGGCATAGCCATACAGGAGATCCTCTTCCTTGTTTTCAACATTTTCTCCGAAAACACTTTTTATTGTCTCATATACTATAGAGGGTTTTCCCGGAACACCCTTCAGATTTTTTTCATAACAAGAAATATATAATTTTTCATACGGCAAAGTAAGCGCCGCATAGGCAAGATGCTGTTCGTCCAAAACAGCACGTTCTCCACCCCCCGGCAGGTCAATACCCACTGTGCGCAGCGTCTCCAATTCCTTTTCCGCAAACATTCCACCTGAAGAAGGATCTGCCGGAAACACCCCCTCATTCATGCCCGGTAGGTGCAGAACGCGCACCCCGATCGGGCTTAAATTAAAAGCATCGGAAATAAGCACTCGGTCTTTTCCTTCGGGAATCGCGCCCAACTCCTTTTCCTTCATCAAAACTTCGAGCATCAAAAGGAACTCATCTGTCGTACAAGGGCAATCCCCCATCGCATAAACCAGTTCGTCAAGAAGATCGCAGATCGTCTGAAAGGTCTGCGCATGAAACTGTGCTTCTCTTCCCTTGCCGGCTTCATTTGCCGCCTGTTCAAGCAAAGAAAGACGCTCTTCCAACCCGATCGACAGCAAAAAGTCAAAGAGTGCGGTAGCGAATTCCCTACCTGTTTTTGAGGCTGAAAGATCTTCGCCGAATGCACGCAAAGGTGCGATCAGTTTTTCTTTGATGCGGTTGATCTCCGCCAGTTTCTCAAAGGACGCATCGGTTCGTTCTGCGGTATGCCCCACCGGATTCATCATAAAAGGCTGTTCCTTCAGCCATCTTTTTCCTTCGATCTGCCAAAGGTTCGCGTAATCCTCCAAAATGAAACTCTCTCCGTCGGTCAATCCGGAAAGCCCCGTTCCGATATAGGAAAAAAGATCGTCCAGTCGAAAATTGTATTTAAACAGCCGTAATGCCGCAAGGATCATCCGCCCGGCAGGTCTTCCTGCAAAGGAAACGGAACCTGCAAACAGATACGGAATGCCGTTGGCATCAAAAACGCTGTCAACGATTCCTTTATAATCCTCTGTATTCCGCACGACCACAGCATGATCTTTATATCTGCCGCCCGCCATCACATCTTTCAAAATACGCGCAGCGATCGCCTTACTTTCCTCATACGGACTTGCAAAGCGGTTTAGAGCGATCGCTTCACAACTGCCTTCAAACTGCTTTTCCATGCCGAAAAGTTGTTTCTCAAGATGCCGCAATTCCGGAGCACTTTTTTTCACCGGAGTGTCCAACACCGCATCTCGCCGAACTTCAATGCCTTCATTGTAAGCAAGGTTATATACGGTGTCTCTAAACCAGCGCACTTTTTCGAGCATCTCTCGGTCGTCCTCCGGCAACATCGGAATCGTAACGGTCAGATGCGGTGTTTGCAACAAGATCCGCCTTAAAACAGCAATTTCCTGTCCTGAAAGCGCCATGGTAGCATCCATATACACTTCTTTATCAGAAAAGAAGTTATGTTTCTCCAACACTTCGCAGAGCCGCGCCAGATCCTCTTCAGGATCGTCGTATTTTTCATGAAGCAGCCGATCGTATTCCGTCCAAATGTGAGAAAGATCGGACAATTTTGATGATAGCCCAACGCGTTCTTTCACCTTGCCGTTCATTGCGGCTTCCATAAGCATATCCGGATTTAGAGCAGTGCGTTTGAGCGCGGTAATGCTCTCTAATATTGCCGAAACAGCATCGGCATTTGAAAGTTCCAGTTGTACACAGGTTTCCAAATCGTTTTTGATTCCGGAAAGCGCTCGCCACATCATAAGCGTACGACAACCCTTTCCGGCATAATTGTAACAAAGCCCACCGTATTCTCTGAACACCCTGTTTGCAAGACGCCTAAAGGACAGAACCTCTAAATTGATCTTGCATGTATCCTCGCACGCGGCATACAAACGAGCTTCAGCCGAAACGGAAAACCGCTCCGGCACAATTAAAATAATCTTTTTGCCAAGCGCAGTACGCTTAGTGATCTGTTCTGTCAAATATCCGCTCTTGCCCCCTCCGGGGCAACCATAAACAAAATGCAGCATGATCCTCTTCCCACATTCCGATTATTTACCCAAAAACTATACATCGGCATCTTTTGCGTATCGATAGCCGTTCTCCGCGATAAATTTCTTTCTGCCCTCCAAATCATCTCCGAGCAAAACTTCAAAAATAGATTCCGTTGCCGCAGCATCGGCAGGAGTCACACAGATAAGTCTTCTGGTCGCCGGATTCATCGTAGTAACCGACATCATCTTCGGATCGTTTTCGCCAAGACCTTTCGAGCGTTGCAAGGTGTACTTTTTCTTACCCAGTTTTTCAAGGATCTCCGTTTTCTCCTTCTCGTCATAAGCGAAATACGTATCCTCTGCGCAGGTAATTTCGTAAAGCGGTGTCTCTGCGATAAATACGCGCCCTTCGTCAATAAGCGTCGGCAACAACCTGTAAAAGAAGGTCAACAGCAATGTTCTGATCTGGAAGCCGTCTTCGTCGGCATCTGTACAGATGATGACTTTGCTCCACTTGAGATTTGCGATATCAAACGGCGGCAGATCGCTCTTGACCTTTCCCGTCAGTTCCACGCCGCATCCAATAACCTTCAAGAGGTTGACAATGACGTCGCTCTTAAAGATTCGATCATAACCCGCCTTCATACAGTTGAGCGTCTTGCCTCTTACCGGAAATATTGCCTGAAATTCGGCATTGCGGCTCATTTTACAGCTCGAAAGCGCCGAATCTCCCTCTACGATATAGACTTCTCGGAGCATCGGATCTTTACTTCGGCAACCTACAAACTTTTCCACCCTGCCTGCCACATCCATCATGTTGCCCTGCAGTTTCTTTTTTATATCCAGTCTGGTACTCTCTGCGCTCTCTCGGCTGCGTTTGTTGATGAGCACCTGCGCCGCAATTTTATCTGCTTCCATCGGGCGTTCTGTAAAATAAGTTTCAAGCGTGCGCTTGAACCAATCGGTCATAGCATCTCCAATGCCCTTGTTTGTAATCGCCTTCTTGGTTTGATTTTCGTAGGAAGTTTGTGTAGAAAAACTGTTTATCGCCCAGATAAGGCAATCGGAAACATCTTGAAAAGTGATCTTTCCTTCGTTCTTTTTATATTTCCCGGTCGTTTTTAAATATTTATCAATGGCATATACCACCGCCGTTTTGGTAGCTTTCTCCGGAACGCCGCCATGCTCCAACCAACTGGAATTGTGATAATATTCGGTAACATGCTCTCTGCCCGAAATACAGAAAGACAGTTCGATTTTGAGAGTATATTCGTCCATATCTTCTCTGTCTTTGCAACGCGTTTCGGTCTTAAAAAAGGTCGGCTCGGTCAATTCCGTTCCATGTGCCAGCTCGGCAACGCGGTCTTTGATGCCGTTTTCATAAAAAAAATCCTGCTCTTCGAACTTACCCGGGGCCGTTTCAGTGCGTAAAAGAAACTTGATGCCGCTATTGACTACCGCTTGGCGTTTCAACATATCAACAAAGTATTCTCCTGAAATGGCAGTTTCAGTAAACACTTCACGGTCGGGACGCCACTTGATAATCGTGCCGTGTTTCTTCTTGTTGCGCGTATCTACCGGAGTGACCTTCAGTTCTCCCACAGGATAGCCCTTTTCGAAGTGCATTTCAGAGCAGATCGGTTCTTTCGTTTCTCTGTTCCGAGTGTAAGAACGGACATCCATGTATTCGGAAGCATACTGCGTAGCGCAAGCGCCGAGACCATTCAAGCCCAGTGCAAATTCATAACTGCCGCCTTTGTTGTTTTCATATTTGCCGCCTGCATACAGTTCGCAAAAAATGAGATCCCAGTTGTACCGTTTTTCCTTCTCGTTATAGCCCATCGGAACGCCTCGTCCCTCATCTTCCACTTCAATGGAATTGTCGAGAAAGCGTGTGATCGTGATTGCCGTTCCGTAGCCTGCCCGTGCCTCATCTACTGAGTTTGAGACGATCTCGAAGACCGCATGTGCGCAACCTTCCAACCCATCAGAACCGAAAATGACGGCAGGACGCAGCCTAACGCGGTCAGGACCTTTTAACTGCTTGATACTATGATCGCCGTATTCGGCGCTTGCAGTTTCTTTATTTTTCTTCGTCGTCTTTTTCTTTTCCGGCTTTGCCGTGTTTTTTACTGCCATCTTAATCTCCACTCCTCCGCCTTGGCAGCGAAAAAAATAGTAATCATAAATCTTGCTTCGCAAAATTCAAACGTGAACCAAACTGACTTTAAGTCAAGCAAATCATAACTTTCGCGCCATTTTTACTTCATAAAATGATACTTTCACCGATATATTGTATCGTTTTTTCTTCATTTTGTCAAGGGGACTTTTTCAAGGTTGACAAATCGTAATTTTTGAGTATAATTGAGAAAAAAGAGGGGGGATGACCATGCTTAACAGAAGCGATGTCTCGCCATTTTTCAAAGAAGAACAAATCCCACTGTATGCCGTTCTGCCGATCTTCTCCTGCAAGATCATAAACGAAAGCTTGTTGGCACGCAGTATGCCGGATGCAAAAAGTGTCATTATTTTTGCGGTTCCTTACTATGCAGGAGCTTTTCCGGAACGAAACATCTCGTTGTACGCCCTTTCAAGGGATTATCATCTGTATTTGAAAGGACTGAATGCGCGGCTGATCGCCTTTTTAAAGGATCGCTTCCCAACCGCAAATTTTGCGGGATTCGGTGATCACTCCCCCATTGCCGAACGGCATGCCGCCGCTACAGCAGGCTTGGGCATTCTCGGAGACAACGGGATGCTGATCACAAAAGAGTACGGTTCATATGTCTTTATCGGAGAAATGTTTATCAATTTAGAAACATCGGAAGAGCCGCACGAAGTTCAGCGTTGCCCCTCCTGTGGCGCATGCAAACAAATATGTCCTGGACATTTTGAAACCTGTGCTTCCGGCATCGGTCAGAGAAAAGGGGCGCTGACCACAGAAGAAGAATGCCTTATCAAAAAAACAGAATTGGTTTGGGGATGCGACCTCTGTCAGACCGTTTGTCCGTATAACCGTGCGCCGAAAATCACGCCAATCACTTTTTTCAAGGAAGATCTGTACCCATATGTCACCGCAAAAGAGATCCAAGAGATGTCGAAAGAAGAATTCGCTTCGCGCGCTTTTGGCTGGCGAGGCAAGCAACCGCTGTTGCGCAATTTGCAACTGTTTGAAGAGGTAGAAACGTGATGACCGGACATGCAGAAAAAGCAAAACAACTTTTTTTCGCCGGCTACAACTGCGCGCAGGCGGTCTTCTGCGCCTTTGCAGAAGAACTGGGATTAGATGAAAAGACCGCACGCGCCCTCTCCTCCTCCTTCGGAGGCGGAATGGGCAGAATGCGTTTGGTCTGCGGCACACAGTCGGGTGCTTATATGGTATTAGGGCTCTACTACGGTGACTACGATCCCAAGAACAATGAAGAAAAGGCAACACATTACGCACGCATCAGAGAGATTGCGGACAGCTTTCAAAAGGTCAACGGCTCGCTACTCTGCAACGAAATCCTCGCCTCTGCGGGGCAAAAAGCAGAAGTAGGCGGACAGCCGGAAGAACGCACGGAAGGCTATTACACCCACCGTAAAGCGTGTTATGACAGTGTTTATCTCTCTGCACAACTCGTGGAGGATTATATCAACGATCATCCGAAAAACAGCTGATATTGGATATTACAAAAGTCCCCTGTAAACGTGGCAAGCCGCTCATTTGCAGGGGACTTTTTATTCTTCTTTGTGTGTTTCTTGATCCGTGTCATTGCTGCTGATCAGCCGCTCGATCTTCGGGAGGAATTCGGTAACAATGTACACCAAAACGCCGCAAACGACCGCACCCTCATAAAAACCGATGCCGCACGCGATCCCGACGATTGCAACCGTCCAAAGCCCCGCAGCGGTAGTAAGTCCGATGACTCTGTTCCGATCGCGCACTAAGATAATACCCGCGCCAAGGAAGCCTATCCCGGAAATGACCTGCGCCGCCATGCGGAAGATGTCTCCGTCATTTCCTAAAAAATCCTTGCTGTACAGACTGATCATCATCGCAAGCGCCGCTCCGAGACAAACCAAAATATGGGTGCGGATCCCCGCAGCTCTGCCATGTTTGGTACGTTCCGCGCCAATAAACCCACCAATTAGAAACGCCAGTCCAAATCGAAGAAGCATCGTGTAGAAATTAAAATCTCTGAGTCTGTCCAACCACGGAAGCATCGTCATCTCTCCTTTTTCTCTGCATTATACTGCAAATATACCACATCTTCCGGGTCTTTTCAAGAGTTTTTTCGATATATTTTCGACATTTTTCAAGAAAAATCTCGTCAGATCATTTTTAGCGGTATGATCTAAAAAGTTTCATACCTCACAGAGCGCGCTTAAAAAGTCCGACTCTTGGACGCGCACAAACTCTTCAAAAATTGCGCAAACGGAAACGCTATATAAAAAGGGACTGAATGTTTCAGTCCCTTTCGTTTATGCCTTCAATGGAATGCCGACATTTGCAAGGCGTGCAATGATGGCATCGACCTCGTTCATGACCTCTTCCTTGGTAAGCGTTCTATCCGGGTGCGAGAAAAGAATCCGAACGGAAATTGATTTGCCGTTCCCGTCTTCATACAGATCAACCACCTTGATGCCCTTCACCCACGGACATTTCTGCGCGTCGATCGCATCTGCAATCGGTTTATATGCCTTACTCATAAAGGTCAAGTCGATCTCGATCTCCGGAAATTTAGCAGGCTCAACATACTTAATGCTTGCATTTTTGATCGCCGCCCATTTCTCAACATCAATTTCGGCAAAAGCAATGTTTGCCTTTTCGTCAATATTCTTTCCTATCGTCGGATAGATCATACCGATCTCGCCGATCTCCACACCTGCGCAGAAGATAGCGTTAAGGTTTTTGGGATGCTCGTAGCTGTGTGTCGCTTCTTTCTTCACAAAGGTCAATTTTTCGTGTTTGATGTCCTCTGACAGGATTTCCAAAACGTCACGCAGACCAAAATAGAGGTCGGAAAGTTTCTTTTCCTTGCTGTATACAGTGATGGCAAGCATCTTCTTTTCATTGCAAAGCCCATCCTCCTTTAAGCCGTCCACTACTCTGCCGATCTCAAAGATCGCAAAATCGTCCGCATAATCAGTATTGCCGTAAACCTGGCAAAGCTGCGTCGGAATGATGCTTCTTCTGAGGATCGTGTTCTTGGTGGTGTTACCCGCATTAGCAAGCTTGACATTGTCTTCCACCTCTATCCCGAGTTTCTTCATCACATCGGCATAAGACCAAATGTAAGAATGCACTTCGTGCATCGAGAACTGCTTAACAAGAATGTCCTTGATCTTTTCTTCCGTTGCTTTTGTCGCTTCTTCGCGTACCGGATAGAGCGGCGCAACAGCAGTGTTGACCTCAAAATTGTCATATCCGTAAATTCTGGTGATCTCTTCGACGATGTCCGCTTTGATGGTCACATCCTTAGTCGCCCTCCAAGAAGGAACGTCAACGGTAAATTCATTACCGCTCATAATCACCTTGAAGCCCAAAGCCGTCAAGGTATTCATAATAGTCTCCGCATCAATCTTGATACCTGTATACATATCAATATACGCAGTATCAAATTTGAGCGTTACCTGCGGATAGTGGAAAGCGTACTCATCAGTCAAAGAGGAGACTACCTTGGCTCCTTCATCGATATCGGCAAGCAGTTTTACAAAACGTGCGATGGCAATGACCGTCATCTCCGGATCAAGGCTCTTTTCATAGCGTGCGGAAGCGTCTGTTCTGTGTGCCAAGCGGACAGAAGATTTTCTGATTGATGCCGCATCGAAAGTTGCCGACTCCAACGTCAGTTTGGTAGTATCCTCAACGATCTCACTGTCCAGTCCGCCCATAATACCTGCAATGGCAACCGGTTTTTCCCCATTGCAGATCATCAAAGTGTTTTCATCGATCGCGCGCTCCACACCGTCAAGAGTTCGGAAGGTGAAAGGAGAACTAAAGCGTTTGATACGAATCTTTTCAACCTTGCGGCTATCGAAAGCGTGCATAGGTTGTCCCATTTCAAGCATCAGATAGTTGGTCAAGTCCGCAAGCAGATTGATCGCACGCATTCCGCAATAGTAAAGGCGGATGCGCATATTCATCGGGCTGACATTCACGCCGATGTTCTCCACCTGCAGGCAAGAATATCTCTGGCAAAGCGGATCTTCGATCTTTAAGTCGACCTTCGGCAATGCCTCATATGCCTTTAGATCAGCCAATGCAAGCGGCTTCAAGGGTCTACCCGCAAGAGTTGCAAATTCCCTTGCAATACCGTAATGTCCCCAAAGGTCGGGGCGATTGGTAAGCGATTTGTTATCGACTTCAAAAATGATATCTTCAATATCGTAAATACTCTTAAGGTCTGTACCGCAGACAAGATCGGAGGGCAGATCCATGATACCAGCATTTTCGTCGCTCAATCCCAATTCTTTTTCAGAACAGCACATACCGTGAGAAACATAGCCTGCCAAATTACGTTCGGCAATAGTAATCTCTCCCACCTGTGCCCCCAGTTTTGCGAAGGCGGTCTTCATACCGACACGCACATTCGGCGCACCGCAAACAACATCCGTCAATTTGCCGTCGCCCACATCCACCTTCAAAAGGTGAAGTTTATTTGATTTCGGATGGTTTTCGATCTCTTTGATCTCTGCTACCACGATACCCGAAATATCTCTTCCCTTAAAGAAGATCGGATCTTCCACCTCCGCTGTCGAGAGGGAAAAACGATGGATGAGTTCTTCTTTGTTTAAACCAGTCAAATCTACAAAATCGGAAATCCAATTCATTGAAATAAACATTTCTTTTCTTCCTCTCTTTCCTTATTCATCATCGGTGAACTGCTCTAATACCTTTAAGTCACCGCTGTTCAAGTCTCTGATGTCTTTGATGCCGTATTTCATCATGGCAAGTCTTGTTAAACCAAGTCCGAATGCAAAACCGGTATATTCTTCCGGATCAATACCGCCTTCTTTTAAAACCTCCGGATGGATCATACCACAAGGACAGAGTTCAAGCCATCCGCTATTCTTACAAGAGGGACATCCTGCGCCACCACAGATGAGACAGTTGATATCCAATTCAAAACCCGGTTCGACAAAAGGGAAAAATCCGGGACGAAGTCTGACTTTGATATCCCGTTTAAAGACTTCTGAAAGCATGGTCTTCATAAAGAAGATCAAGTTGGAAATGGAGATGTTCTTATCAACCATGACGCCTTCCATCTGGAAGAAGGTGTTCTCGTGACAAGCGTCGGTAGCTTCGTTTCTAAAACATCTGCCGGGAAAGATTGATTTGATCGGTTTTCCCTCGGCAAGATTTTTCTTGTATTTTCTGTAAATAGCATTCTGCGCGGCAGAGGTCTGCGTCTTTAAAAGCTGACCGTTGTTGAGATAGTAGGTGTCCTGCATATCGCGCGCGGGGTGGTCTTTCGGGATGTTGACCGCCTCGAAGCACTCATAGTCGGTCACGATCTCGCTGTAATCTTCGACAGTAAAGCCCATCGATCGAAAAACGCGTTCGCAGTCTCTTTGCGCCAAAGTGATGGGATGATAAGAACCGCGTCCGGTATTTGCCGGAATGGAAAGATCAAACTCTTCCGTCTCATTTAGTTCTCTTTCCAGTTCCTCCTTCTCTAATTCCGCACTTCTCTTAATAATGGCATCGCCGATCTCGTTTTTTAATAAATTTGTCGCCTGTCCCAACGCCTTCTTTTCCTCGGGAGACAGCGACTTCATATCCTTCATCAAAAGGGTCACCAGTCCATTCTTACCGAGGTACTTAACACGAAGAATCTCTAACTCTCCTGTGCTCTTGGCAAGGGCAAGTTCCTTCAAAAAACATTCCTTGATCTCGAGGTTTTTTTCGTTCATACCGTGTTCCTTTCATCTATTTCCGAATAGTAGTGTAAAAATAAAAATACCCGTCCCACAAAATGGGACGAGCCAAGCCCGTGGTACCACCCACATTCAAAGAGCCGATCACAGCGACTCTATGCACTTTCTTTCGCGTTTTGGCGTGACGCTACACCTTGCTTATCGCGCTCTCGCTTTCGTCAAGGTACTCCCATGCTGAAATTCGCTTTTCCCCACCCTATCCACGCTCTCAGCCTTTGGCGCAGGTTCTCTTGAAGGGTATTCTAGAAAAAACTACTTACACATCTTCTCTGTACCGAGTCATTATACCTTACTTTCCTTCGGTTGTCAAGATTATTTTACGATTTTTTCCGCAGAAAACTTTTTGATTGCCTGTAGTCTTGTAATTCAAGCAAAACATGTCAACCGCGAAGTTCATGACCGATCTCCCTGTCTCCTATTACTTGAAAACGCAGCAAATCATAAAGATATAAAACTTCCGATGGAATTGATGTGCCATCTTTTGCTAATGTGATGTCATCACGGAAGGCAACTTTGAAAATGGATATAATAAAGCCACAAAAGACAAACAAGGAGGACTGCAAAATGTCTACTATCAATATCAACAAATCCAATTTCCAAAGTGAAGTGATGAACTCCGACAAAACCGTTTTACTGGACTTCTTTGCACCATGGTGCGGTCCGTGCCGCATGGTTGCGCCCGTGGTGGAAGAAATTGCCGCAGAGCGTTCCGACATTAAGGTGGGCAAAGTCAATGTGGACGAGCAGCCGGAGCTTGCCGGTCAATTTGGCGTGATGAGCATTCCCACGCTTGTCGTGATCAAAAACGGCAAGATCGCGGGTCAAGCGGTAGGTGCAAGACCCAAGCAATCCATTCTCGAAATGCTGTAAGAAGGTAAGAAGCTAGCAGTGTGGTCATATCGCCGGATTCTTAAGCGTTCCGATAAATGAAATTCGAAAGCGACTTGGTACGCTTGCTGAATCTTCGTTTACTTGTGAAACGGACAAATAAAAACGTCCCATATTTCCTGTATCGCGTGAAATATGGGACGTTTGGGTGATATCATCACAAAAAAACATCATACTTTCTGCTATAATACCCACTGTCAAAAGGATATAGAGATGGCTATTACATACCGGTGACGATTTCGTAACTATTTGGTTATTCACTCAGTTCACAGAGCTTTTCTTCATTCAAAATGGTCACAGTACCACGGGAGAGCTTGACCATGCCCTCGCTTTGGAAATACCGTAGCATCCGGGTGATAACTTCTCTATGAGAGCCGAGATGGTTGGCGATGATCTCATGGGTGATTTTCAATTCATTGGTATCCTCAATGGCGGATTCTTCAAGCAGAAAGGCGGCCACCCGTTTATCAAGGCTTTTCCACATAATCTGCTCGATGAGCCACATCACATCGGAGAAACGGCTCGCTAGCAGTTCGTTGGTGTAATTTGCCACAGGTGCGGATTCTTCCATAATGCTCTTGTATATTTCAGAGGGAATCGCCCAAAGCTCGGCATCTTTCTCCGCTTCAATCGTAATTTCAAACTGAATGGAACGCATAATACAAGATGCAGACAACAGGCACATATCCCGTTCAAACAACCGGTAGATGGTGATCTCCCGTCCCTCATCGGAAAGAATGTACGCACGGAGTTGTCCGGACTTGACAAGCAATAGTCCGGTGCAATCCATACTTCCGTTATGGATCACAGTCCCTTTTTCCACATGACGGATCATCAGACTGTCACAAATGCGTCTTTGTTGTTCCCGGTTTAGTTTGTTCCATATCGGAAAGTAGTTTTCAAATTCCATACCTATCCCTCCTTGAGCGTATCTATTATACCATGAAGCAAAAATACTGGCTTGCAAGGACATTTTTGCGAAGTCGTCAATTTCGCAGTTGCGCATCGTGCGGAAGGCGACAGACGACAGCCTTGCGAAGCAGGGCTACTGTGATCAGTATACCATAGTTTCGGGTATATGTCAATAATGTTATTGACATATACCCATAAAAGGTGTATAATATAGAAAAGATTGCGTGAAGGAGGATTGTATGCCAAGACCTGTGAAATGTCGGAGAGTGTGTCATTATCCTATGACCGTGCTGTTTGCCCCAACAGATTATTCTGCAGACAAAGAACCGATCATTTTGACCGTGGATGAATATGAAGCGCTGCGCTTGATCGACAAAGAAGGCTACGGACAGGAAAAATGTGCGGCATTCATGCAGATTGCCAGAACAACGGTACAGCGCATTTATGAAAGTGCAAGAAAAAAAGTCGCGGACTGTATTGTGGACGGTCGTCCACTTCGGATCGAGGGCGGTGACTTTTGGCTCTGCAATGGGCAAAGCACCGATTGCGGATATGACTGCTACAAGCAGACCTATTATAAACAATATAAAACCAAAAAAGGAGAGAAAATTATGAGAATCGCAGTTACCTATGAAAATGGAGAGATCTTCCAACACTTCGGTCACACCGAACAGTTCAAGATCTACGATGTGGAGGAGGGCAAGATCGTTTCTTCAAAAGTTGTCGATACCAATGGTAGCGGTCACGGGGCACTTGCCGGTGTACTGGACACCTTGAACACAGATGTACTGATCTGCGGCGGCATTGGTGGTGGCGCACAGGCAGCTTTGGCGGCAGTGGGTATCAAGTTGTACGGTGGTGTGTCCGGCAGTGCAGACGAGGCTGTTGCAGCTTTTGTCGCCGGACATCTTGACTTCAATCCCAACGTCCGTTGCAACCACCACGACGAGCATCACGGCGAAGGTCACACTTGCGGCGATCACGGTTGCGGTGGACATTGCGGAAATCACGAATAATTTATTTTAGGAGGATCACACAATGGAAAAATGGAAATGTACAGTGTGCGGTTATATTCACGAGGGAGAAATAACTACTGATTTCAAATGCCCGAAATGTAAGCAAGGTGCGGATAAGTTTGTAAAAATTGAAGATACTCCTGCCAAGAACCCTTATACAGGCACAAAAACCGAGAAAAACCTTTGGGAAGCATTTGCCGGGGAGTCTCAAGCGCGCAATAAGTATACTTACTTTGCATCCGTAGCGAAAAAGGCAGGTTTTGAGCAGATTGCAGCATTGTTCCTGCAAACCGCAGAGAATGAAAAAGAACATGCAAAACTTTGGTTCAAGGCGTTGGGCGAATTGGGTGATACCGCTGAAAATTTGCTTCATGCTGCCGAGGGCGAAAATCACGAATGGACGGATATGTATGAGCGCATGGCTCGTGAAGCCGACGATGAAGGCTTCCACAAGCTAGCGGAACAATTCCGGGGTGTTGCCGCCATCGAAAAGATCCATGAAGAACGTTATCGCAAATTGCTTCACAATGTTGAAAGCAAAGCGGTTTTTGATAAGAGCGGTGTAACGCTTTGGGAGTGCCGCAACTGCGGTCACGTGGTCATAGGTGTAAAGGCTCCGGAAATTTGCCCTGTTTGTAATCATCCGCAAGCATACTTTGAAGTTCGTGCCGAGAACTATTGATTATGAAAATTCGCCTAAACGAAGATAAGGAAATTGTCGCAACCATCAAAGAGGGATTGAAACAAAAAGGCGGTTACTGTCCTTGCCGTATAGAAAAGAGCGACGATAACAAATGTATGTGCAAAGAGTTCCGCGACCAAATTGCCGATCCAAACTTTGAGGGTTACTGCCACTGTATGCTCTATTACAAAGAAAAGTAACATCTTAAATATGTTCAAAAAAAGGATGTTGCGTTCACGCCGCAACATCCTTTTTCATTCAAAACCGCACAGACCGGAAAGAATCTGTACATATTTTCTCGATTCCGCCCGAAATTCCTTCCTTCCACAAGGCAAATTGTACTTTCTCTGCAACAGTTCAAAAGGATATTCTTTGGAATTGATCAGATTGAGTTGTATGGCACTGATCAGATTACCGCGTTGTCTCTCATCCCAATCCTTTCCGACACACATTGCAGCAAGCGTCATGTAATCGGTATACGGCTTGGTTCTGACTGATTCGATCAGCCCGCCACACGCACGTGCCACTCCTCTTTTGGGTATGTATCCGTTTCCTGTTCTTTTTTCCATTCTTTGCACCTACCTTTCCAAAAGGTGTCTTCTCCTAATTTCTCTTGCATGAATATTTTAGCATAAATGGAAAAAAATGTAAATTGCAAAATCAGACAAAAAGGTATTAAATTCGAAATATTTTGATTTAAGTACCGCTCTACTTGCAAGAAAAAACAAAGCCCCTTTCAGGACTTTGCCTTTTAAAACATTATTCGTTCACTGTTACAAAGACGATCTCTTCGATCTGTACCGTAGAAAGAGGTTTATCGTTATAGTCGGTTTCGACTGCCGCAATGGCATCCACCACCGACATACCGTCGATGACCTCGCCAAATGCCGCATAACTTCCATCAAGGTGCGAGCTGGTTTGGTGTACAATGAAGAATTGACTGGATGCAGAATCCATTTCCGAACTACGCGCCATTGAAATAACACCACGGGTATGTTTGAGGTTGTTTTCCACACCGTTTTCCGAAAATTCGCCTTTGATCTCCGTACCGGAACCACCCGTTCCGGTTCCAAAAGGACAACCGCCTTGGATCATAAAGCCGGAAATGACGCGGTGGAAGGTCAATCCGTCATAGAAGCCTTCAGAAACCAGTTTTTGAAAATTGGCAACGGTGATCGGCGCGACCGTGGCGTCCAATTTGATCACGATATCCCCAAAATTCTTGACTTTCATTAAAACGGTATCGGTCACTTCTTCCGTTTCGGTAAGTTCCAACGTTGTTTTGGTGTAACTTCCGCCGCTACAAGAAGTTACGGCAAACAAACAGAATATTGCCGTGAGTGCAAATGCAATGATCTTTTTCATTCTTTTAAATTCCTTTCCTATTTCTCTGCTTCAAGGTAGTAGGTCGCAATCATATCCGCATGGGAAAGCGCAAAGGCAAGTGGGTATTTTTCGAATACAAAACCGATATCTCGCTTATCCTCGATGCCGGAAAAGCCCATGTGATAACGGATAGCAAACGCCTCTTCCCGCGTCAAGCGCATAAAACCCGAGATAATGTAAACAGACTTTTCACCGTGTCCGTAAGGCATCGGATCAGAGAATTCATAATATGGCACACTTCTCCAAACACCGTTTTCGTCTTTGACATTCCGCGTGGAAGTTTTGTAACATCCTGCCTTGCAGAGATCGTGAAGGAGTGCAACAATAGCAACCGATTCTTCGCTATAGTCAAAATGAAATTCTTTCGCTTGCGAACTTTCCAAAAATCGAACAAGGCTGTCATACACATTCAAACTGTGATCGCAAAGCCCCCCTGCATAACTACCGTGGTAGCGCGCCGACGCGGGACAAGAAAAAAAATCCGACTGATTGACAAGATAATCGAGCAGTCTGTCTGCCCCCTCGCGCTTTACCTTTTCTTTGAATATTTGCGCAAAACGATCTGCACCGGTCATAGTGCACCTCCTTCGGTCTTCTTTTTCCTATTGTACCACACTTTCACTGAAAAAGCAAATGTTTTAATAAAAATTCTCTTGCTTTTTTTCAAGACATCATGTATAATCATGTATAGGGGAAAATTGTTGATAAATGGAAAATTCGAAAGGAAAAACGATATGAACAAAAGAATCAAATTAATGTCCGTTGTTACTGCCGTTACCTTGCTTCTGTCCTTCTTTTCCCTCTTTTCACTGGGAGCTGAAAATAAACAGGGTGCGGCGCATTATGAAAGTTATAACGAAGCGGCATATGACGCCATACTACAGAGTATCCTGAAGGATCCGGAAGAAGCGATCGACGTTTCTTCTTACAACCTGAGTTCAAGTGAGATCTACACACTTATGGGAGTTTTGCACAATTCGGAGGCAGATCTGTTTTTTCAATCGAGTTACAGTTATCGCACTTCCTCTTCCGGTTATGTAGCAAGTATCATTCCGAAAAACACCTGTACAGGCGAAGAGCTCACTACCGCTCGCGCAGAATACGACAGCATGAAGGCAGAGCTGATCGCTCTCGTTCCGGAGGAACTGACAGATCTTGAAATCGCGCTCTTTTACCATGACTATCTTGCGGCAAACTACCAATATGATCTCACTTATAATAATCGCGATGCCTACAGTTTTTTAAAGGAAAAGACCGGCGTCTGTCAAGCGTATACCCTTGTATATTCAATGTTGATGAAAAATTTCGATATTCCCTGCACTTATATACAAAGCGATAATATAAACCACATTTGGAACGCTGTTCAGATCAACGGCTCTTGGTATGTGGTCGATGTTACACATGATGATCCGATCATAGAGCGCCCCGGCAGAGCTGTACACAACAATTTTCTGATCACTCTTGAAGAATACCTAAGCAACAGCAACCACAATGAAGCGGCATCCGATTACATCATCGGCCAAAACATCAGTTTTTCCGCAACCAATCATAATCTTCATGATTTCTTCGACAGCAGTGACTGTCCGTTCGTCTTGGCACAAGGGGATTTCTACGGAATCGTTCCATACAACGACGGTTATAGTTTTTCAGAGATAGACATCAAAACCGCAACCGTCACAAAATCGATCATGACCGTTCCCAACCAATGGTACATCCCCGGTAGCGACTCTTATTATCCTTCCAACTATTCTGTTTTGACGGTAAGTAACGGTCGTCTTTATTTCAACACAGATACCGAGGTGTATCAGTACGATCCCGGACAACCCGAAGCCCTTCCCGCATCCATTCAAGAATGCGATACCGGCATAGAACGTATCTACGGTCTTGCCTTTAAAGAAGGTACTTTAAACATGTACACAGAGGAGTCTTTGTCAGAACCCGTTTATACCGAGAAACCGGTAAACATCGGCTACTACAACATTAAATGGGTCATTGGCGACCATGCCATTGTCACACGTTGTCCGGCAGGTGCTACTCCCGTTTTCAACGGTTCAACTTACAGGGAAGAAGAATATGGTGTAGAGTACACCTTCATCGGTTGGTCTCCGAAGGTCGGTCCCGCAACGGCGGATGTCACCTACACGGCACTATATGCCGTCAACAAGAATTATTTCCCGGGAGACATCAATGATGACGGCACAGTAGATATTGCCGACGTCACCGCTCTACTCAACTACCTTGCCGACACCAGTTCCCCCGTGAATGTCAATGCACTGAACGTCAACGGCGATTCTGCTCGTGCCATCGACATTTCAGACGTTTCCGCTTTGCTGAACTACCTGTCTGACGACAGTTATCCCATTTTTTAACAAAAAGAAAGGAGTCGCATCATGACACATCACCGTCAAAGCAAGGCGATCATATTCTTTGCCGCAATTGTTGCGACTCTTAGCTTTGCGTTTCTCGCTATCTTCATCGGTACTGCCATCGAAAATATTGACAGCGGTTACACACTCTCCTACGGTGTCGCGGATGACGGGAGCGGTTATGTCGTCAACGGAATCACCACTACTCGCAGCGGATTGCGCATCGAAATACCGGACAAATATCTCGATACCCCGATCGTCGCGATCAGCAACCGTGCCTTTAGCGGCAACAGCGATATCGAAAAATTGATCCTTCCCACAAGCGTCAAAACGATCGGTGAGGAAGCATTCAAAAACTGCACAGCGCTCGACTATTTCGAAATGCCTGCCGTCAAAACATTAGGCGTCTCCGCCTTTGAAAACTGCACAGCGCTCGATTATCTCTATCTTCCGAAAACGCTGACCGCTATTCCCGATGCCGCTTTTCGGGGATGTGTCAACATTGGTTTTTCGGACGGACTTTATCTGCCGGAAGGGATCACAGAGATCGGCATGAGCGCATTTGAAAGCTGTCAAGCACTTGGTTATGTGGTCTTCCCTTCAACCCTCCAAACGATAGAGCGCTACGCTTTCAAAAACTGCAACAGCATTGTCATAGCAGTTTTTAACGAAGGGCTGACCACCGTAAAAACAGCCGCCTTTTACGGTTGCACAGCGTTGGAATCGGTAACATTGCCCGATACCCTTACTTTTCTCGGCGATTCGGCATTCGCCGGTTGCACAGGACTCTCGGAGATACAATTCGGAAACGGTTTACGAACATTGGGCGAATGGGCTTTTTCAAACACCGGAATATCGCAAGTGACTCTGCCGTCCGGTCTTGTTGAGACAGGCGATTTTGCCTTCGCAGGTTGTAAAAAACTAACAGAAGTCCAATTTCCCGCCGGCATCTCCAAGATTCCTAATGGTATTTTCGAAAGTTGCACGGCAATGACCTCTTTCGTAATCGGAGGAGAGATCACCGTAATCGGGGACTATGCCTTTTACGGCTGCACGGCACTGAACACTCTTTCTTTGCCCGCTTCGATCTTGCGCATTGGCGGAAACGCATTTGATGCTTGCCCCCTTTCCAGGCTTCTGTACAGCGGAACGACAGAGACTCTTGATGCCATGCAGATCGCACCCAAAAATGACAAATTTGAAAGAAAGCTACACGCTGCATTGGAAACAAGTGACCTTCTTGACATCAACGGCGACGGTAAATTTGACATCGGCGATGTTTCATACTACCTCAATCTTTTGGCAACCGCCGAAGCACCTGATCTTGATCAAAGCGGCAATGGGGATATCGGTGATGTCTCCTTTATGCTCAATCGATTGGCAGGCAACTAAACAGCAGACGATCATCGGGATCTCCGTACGGAGGTCCTGATTTTTGAAAGCAACAAAATAATTGAAATTTTTAAAAAAGGTATTGACAAATCGGTACAACGGGTGTATACTGTTCAAGGTTAGCAAAGGCTAATTATTTTTATTGGACACAAGTTAGCGTGCGCTAATTTGTTGTTACAGAAAGGATATGAGATATGATGACGCTCAAAGAAGCGATAGAAGGTAAAGAATATGTCATCAAACAGATCGACACCGACGACGAAGAACTGAACGCCTTCTTATTCTCTCTCGGATGCTATCAAGGTGAAACGATCACCGTTGTTTCGCACCGACGAGGCGGATGCACGGTATCCATCAAGGATGGCAGGTATAACATCGACTCACAGTTAGCCGAAGCAATTGGCATCTGATGGATAAAAAAACAATCAAATATACCGATTGTTTTTTGCTCACAAGTTAGCAGTCGCTAATCAAATAAATGATCTTCGTAACTTTATCCGCAAGGAATAAAAATAGAGTTAAAACAAGGAGGAAAATACAATGAGAATTGCTTTGACAGGCAATCCGAACTCCGGTAAGACTACAATGTACAATGCTTTGACCGGTCGTAATGAAAAGGTCGGCAACTGGGCAGGTGTTACCGTAGACAAAAAAGAACATCCCATAAAAAAGGCATACTATGCCGGAACCGAACACCTTATCGCAGTTGACCTTCCGGGTGCGTATTCCATGTCTCCCTTCACCAGTGAGGAGAGCATCACCAGTTCTTACGTTAAAAAGGAAAACCCAGATGTTATCATCAACATTGTGGACGCCACCAATCTGAGCCGTAGCCTTTTCTTTACCACACAGCTTTTGGAGCTCGGTATTCCTGTGGTCGTTGCCCTGAATAAGAGTGACATCAACAAGAAGAAAAAGACCGTTATTGATGTTGACGCGTTGAGCGCAAAGCTCGGCTGTCCCGTCATTGAAACGATCTCCACTTCGTCCGAAGGTTTGAAGACAGTTGTAGAAGCCGTAGTCAAACAGGCAGGATCAGTGCAGGCGGCGCCTTATCATCAGGGCGATATCGACCTGACTGATAAGAAGGTCGTAGAAGCAGCTGACCGCAAGCGCTTTGATTTCGTAAATGAGATCGTAAAAAACGTCGAAACTCGTAAGATCCTAACCAAAGATAAAAACATCGGGGATAAGATTGATGCGATCCTGACGAACAAGTGGCTCGGCATTCCGATCTTCGCTGTTGTAATGTTCCTCGTGTTCCAGATCTCTCAGGTTTGGGTCGGCGATCCCATCGCCAGTCTTCTCACCGGTTGGCTTGACTCCTTCCAAGAATGGGTCGGCGAACTGCTTGCAGACGCCTCTCCTCTTCTTTCCGCCATCCTCGTTGACGGCGTGATAGGCGGTGTATCTGCCGTTGTCGGCTTCCTGCCGCTCGTTATGGTAATGTACTTCCTCATTGCACTCTTAGAGGATTGCGGTTATATGTCCCGCGTTGCCGTTGTTCTTGATCCAATCTTCAAAAAAGTCGGTCTTTCCGGTAAGTCTGTCATTCCTTTTGTGATCACTGTCGGATGTGCCGTTCCCGGCATCATGGCTTCCCGCACCATCCGCAACGAACGTGAACGCAGAGCTACCGCCATGCTCGCCCCCTTTATGCCTTGCGGTGCAAAGATCCCCGTGATCTCACTGTTTGCAGGTGCGTTCTTTGATAACGCAGGTTGGGTAAGTACTGTGATGTACCTCTCCGGCATCGTACTGATCTTCCTTGGCGCACTTCTTGTAAACAAGATTGCCGGTTACAAAGCAAGAAAGTCCTTCTTTATCATCGAACTTCCCGAATATAAGGTTCCTTCCCTTTGGGGCGCCTTCAAATCAATGTGTAGCCGCGGCTGGGCTTACATCGTTAAAGCCGCTACCATCATCCTTCTCTGCAATATGGCAGTACAGCTTATGCAAACCTTTACTTGGAGTTTCCAAGTCGCCGAAAGTGCTGATGAGTCTATTCTTGCTTCCATTGCGTCTCCGTTTGCATACCTGCTCGTTCCGATCGTTGGTGTTCTTTCTTGGCAACTTGCCGCTGCAGCAGTCACCGGTTTTATCGCGAAGGAAAATGTTGTCGGTACCCTCGCAGTTTGCTTTGTTGGTCTTGAAAATCTCATTGATATGGACGAACTCGCACTTATTGAAGGTGCGGGCGAAGAAGTTGCGGGTATTCTGGCAATCACAAAAGTTGCGGCTCTTGCATATTTGATGTTCAACCTCTATACTCCTCCGTGCTTTGCAGCCATCGGTGCCATGAATTCCGAAATGAAGAGCAGTAAATGGCTCTGGGGCGGTATTGGTCTGCAACTCGCCACCGGCTATATCGTTGCTTACCTCGTTTACACGATCGGTACGCTGATCACCGCGCCCTCAAGCTTGAATATCGTCGCCGCACTTGCCGGTCTTGCCGCTGTTTTGGTGATCGTCGGCGTGATCGTCGGAATGATCTTACATACCAACAAGAAGCTAAAGAGCGAATACGCATTATCTAAAGCATGATTCAAAATATTATAATCGCTGTGATCCTCCTCGCAATCACCGCCGCAATCGTATATTATCTATACAGAGCAAAAAAAAGAGGGGAAACCTGCATCGGTTGTCCTTACGCAAAAAAATGCGGCGGAAAATGCAGTAGCAATTGCAGTGGGAAAAATGTACAAAAAAAAGAGTAAGATTTACAGGGGGCATATATTGCCCCCTGTAAGAGCATTTGTGAGAAAATAACATGGAAAACTATCTGATCATCGCCATCATCGCCATCATCGCCATTGCCGCAGGATTTGGTATCTATTTCACCGTCAAGCATTTCAAAGGGCAAGGCGGATGTTGTGGCGGCGGAGCTTATAAGCCAAAAAAGAAAAAGCTGAAGAAGATCCTTTATAAAAAAACTTTCAGGGTAGACGGCATGCACTGCGCACACTGTCAAAACCGCGTGGAAGAAGCAGTCAATGACATTCAAGGTGTAGCAGGCAAGGTCGACTTGAAAAATGGCACGCTCACCGTTTGTTATGAAAAGGATGTTTCAGACGATCTGATCCTCTCAAAAATCGAAAGGATCGGATACAAAATAACAAAATAAGCAAAAAAGCAACTGCCCCGAACCGTTTTGCGGTTCGGGGCAGTTGCTTTTTACCGTTAAAAATATCAGTCGGTAGTATAAGGAAGCAGTGCAAGTACTCTTGCTCTCTGGATGGCAGTGGTCAAGTGACGCTGATGCATTGCACAAGTACCGGTGATTCTTCTGGGAAGAATCTTGCCACGCTCGGAAGTAAACTTCTTGAGTCTCATTGCATCCTTATAGTCAATGCAAGTAGTCTTGTCTTCGCAGAAAACACAGACCTTCTTTCTCTTGCGGTTGACATTGTTCTGGCGGTAAGGAGCCTTTGCAGGCTTTTCTTCACGTGCCTGAGGAGCGGCAGTCTCTGCAGCAACTTCAGCAGCAGGAGCAACAACTTCCTCGGTTACGACGGTGTTCTGGTTATCCATCTTACGAAATCCTCCTTGTTAGAATTGTTGATCAGAAGGGGAGATCATCTTCGTTTTCGACCTGTTCAAAGCCGGACGATTCTCCCGCAGGGCTTGCAAAGCCGGGCTGGTCACCCCCGGCATACGGATTGAAAGAGCCACCGTTTTGACGGCTCTCAGCGGCGCTGTCAACAAAGGAAACTTCATCCACTACAACTTCATAGCCGTAATGCTTCGTACCCTGTTGGTCAGTCCAATCGTTCTGTTGGAGAGAACCAACGATACAGATAGAACTGCCTTTATGGAAATACCGGGAAACAAATTCCGCAGTAGCTCTCCATGCACGGCAACGGATAAAGTCTGCCTTCGATTCGGCGTCCTTGGTGAATCTTCTGTTCACCGCAACAGAAAAAGAAACGACAGGGGTACCGTTTGTTGTCTGCTTTAATTCAGGCTCTGCGGTCAATCTGCCGCCTAAGATCACCTTGTTGAAATTAAAGTTTGCCATTCTGTCTTTCTCCTTTTTCCGTTATGCTTTCACTTTCACAACCATCGAACGCATGATGCCTTCTGTGATGTGGTAAACTCTGTCAAGCTCTGCGATAAATTCAGCAGGAGCATTGAAGTTTACCAGCACATAGTAGCCTTCATTCACATCATCGATCGGATAAGCGAATCTGCGTTTGCCCCACTCATCAACCTTGGTGATCTCACCATTTGCAGCAATCAGAGAAGTGAACTTCTCGGTCAGTGCTTTGACGGCGTCCTCACCCAGTCTGAGATCAACAACGAAGATCGTTTCATAAGATGCATTGATCTTTGCCATGTTATTATACCTCCCTATGGACTTTCGGCCATCGGCATGAAAAATTTACCGACAGCAAGGAGAAAAATGCACTTGATAAGAGCACTCTTCCGAACACTGATTTTATATCATTTTTCTCGTTTTGTCAATAGATTTTTTTAAAAAAACGAAAATCTTTCCCAAAAACACAATTTTTCCTTTCTTCGGGCAGAAGTAGCGGCACAGCATATACTGTACCGAGCAGGTAAGTGCTCCACGAATTACAATTCAAAGAGAAAGGACGTTTTTGCTTTTTTCAAAAACGATCATCATATAAAATGATTAGACAACGAACCGTCTCACGCACACGCTCCGCCGCATCATTTCCTTCAACGCAGCCCATGCAAAACGAAGGCAAAACCGTCGGCAGCTGTCTTGACAATGTCAGCCTTGCCATGGTCTATTCCCCCATACAACGTTTCGAGGAACTCTATTCTCCGGAGGAAGCGCTAGGCAAAGGTACTCTTTTCAAAAAACTCTATCTGCCGTTCCATGCCGGTTTCAGAGTTTAAGGAGGAGAAATGGAAACAAGAGAACAATTGATGCGACAGATCCAAAGCGTCGGATTTGCCGTGAATGATCTAAACCTGTTCCTCGACTCGCATCCGGACGACAAGGATGCATTGGCGTATTTCAAAGAACTGAACAGACAGTATGCTGCGCTCGTCGCAGATTATACACAGCATTTTGGGCCGCTCACCGTCGCCGACACGGAAAACAGCGATTATTTCGACTGGATCGCCACCCCGTGGCCTTGGGAGAACTGAAGGGAGGAATGATATGTGGACCTATGAAAAGAAATTGCAATTCCCGGTAAAAATCAAAAATCCTTCCCCTGCGCTTGCAAAGATCATCATTTCGCAGCTCGGCGGACCTCACGGGGAACTCGGCGCCGCAACGCGCTACCTCTCTCAACGCTTTTCCATGCCCGACAGACGCATTGCAGGCATGCTAACAGATATCGGTAGAGAAGCCTCAGAAAAGGAGCTTTCTGAGGCTTCAGCTTTTT
>CAZUWA010000014.1:0-35165 GCA_964623895.1 uncultured Lachnospiraceae bacterium
GCATTATCACACTGGCTGTCTGCTTCATGCTCTCCTGTGTCATGCTGATTTCCGGTAACGGCAATATCGGCGGCGTGAAGAATTCCATTCAGGATACCATTATCACAAAAGAGATCGATGCCCAGATGGAAAAGAAAGCGCTTTCCTATTATTCCACGGCGGAAGATGGCCTTGTAGCATTTGATGAGATTTTCTCCGCAAATGCACAGGATACCCTTTCCTACCTTGTCTGGTTCGCACAAATGCCCAATGAGGCGGAATTGGGAGATGCCACCATTTACGCCAATGCCATGCAGGCGTGGCAGCAGGCACAGCCCGAAATGAAAACCGAGGCAGGGCAGAATTTTGCTGCTACCGTAGAAGAATGGATGGCACAGATGCCCCAGCAGACTGCTTTCTCCGATGTAAATGAATATTTGTCTGCGGTGCAGTCCTGGCAGGAAAGCACGCCTGCATCTCAGGAAAATGCGGTTGTCGCAGCCTATGCTTCTGCCTGCGAGGAGCTTCAGGAATATCTTGCCGAGAAAGCGGCTAACGAGGGTTACGATGAGGAATCCACCGAGGCTAAGGAAATTCTGGGCAGCGTAATGTACACCTTGAACCCCAACGGAACTTTCAATGATTTTTATACCGAAAACGACGAAGAAATACCTGCTGATTACGATTTTCTGTCGCTTATCACACATATTAGTGCCGGAGATATCGAAACCTATCTGTATTCCGAAGAAAGAATCGATTATCGCAATGCAAGAACGGAAGAAGGAGCATCGGTGTTCCTTGCCGGCAACATGAGCAAGAATGAAACCGTAGATGCCCTTATGGAGGCATTGTCAAGTTTTGGTGTAACTACCGAAAAATATAACTCCTTCGGATATAACTATAATTCCATAAAGCACATGGCAAATACTGCGATCGTAACCTATCAAGGCAGACTGAAATATGAACTGGATCTGCTTTCCGAACAATATGAAGACGGTGTTTTTAAAACAGAAGAAGCTTATATAGATGCAGTGGCAGCAAAAAAAGAGGCACTGTCTGAAGATATTTCTTCCAGTTTCCTTTCTACACTGCCGGAGGAGGTTTCCGAAGCACTGGAAGAAATCGGACAGGCAGATCTTTACACCTTGATCGTCGGTTCCATTTTCTATAAGTTGGCAGGTCTGCTACTGCCGATCATTTATATGATTATGGCATCCAACAACTTGATCGCCGGACAGGTGGACAGCGGCTCCATGGCTTATGTTCTTTCCACTTCTATAAAGAGAAGCAGTGTGGTATTTACCCAAGCTGTCTATCTGATCGGTTCCCTTCTTGCCATGTTCTCCTTGGCAACCATCACAGGTTGCGTGTGCCTGTCTCTGGTAACAGAAGAAGTCAAATTGACCTATACCAACTTGATCCTACTAAACGTTGGCGCATTCCTTGTACTACTGGCACTTTCGGGGCTGTGTTTCCTTACCTCCTGCTTGTTTGACCGCAGCAAACGTTCCATGGCAATCGGCGGTGGCTTATCCATCTTCGCATTGGTAGCGGCAATGCTCGGACTGTTCGGCAGCCCTGTTATCCCTTCTGTTATTCGTTTGGAGTCCTTAAACTACTTTAATTACGCAACGGTTATTTCCCTGTTCGATGTGATCTCCATTATCAATGGCACCAACACATTTGTGTGGAAATTCGTTGTTCTTGGTATCGCCGGTATCCTTGGATATGTGATCGGCGCAATTCACTTCACAAAAAAAGACCTGCCTTTGTAAAAAAGGTAGACGGAATTGTTTAAGTTTATGTCCATACACAGCACAAGCTCTATGGACACCAAGTACAGAATGTGACGATCAGCTACAACTATATCGTCATACTTCTGCCAATTTACTCTATGGCATTCTAAATGGAAAAGCCGGGACTCCCCTAATGAACTTTTGCCACCAAGTTATCACCCACCATGGCGCACAACAGCGCGACAGCAGAAAAGTCCTGCTGTCGCGTTTTAATTTTGATTTATCAAAAAAACATATTTTTTAAAAAAGCACTTGACAGAACAAAATAATCGTGATATAATACAAGAGTAAATCCGCAGACAGCAGGTTTGAAGGTAAAAGCATATGCTTTCCTGCCGAGGAGAAACATGAATGAATTGTTTGTGTGTCTTTTCGGTGGATGCTGTCGAAAAGGCTTTTTTATTTTTTTAGGAGGTGAAAACAAATGCCAAGTGCAAAAATTCTTGAAGCAAAGCAAGCACAGGTTGCAGAGCTCTCTGCAAAGGTGAAGAATGCCGCTTCCGGCGTTGTTGTAAACTATCAGGGCATCACCGTTGAGGACGACACAAAGCTCCGTAAGGAACTGCGTGAAGCCGGTGTTGAGTACAAAGTTTACAAAAACTCCATCACCGATAGAGCATGCAAGGAGGCAGGCTATGACCTCTCCGCTTCTCTTGAAGGCATGACCGCAATCGCAATCAGCGAAAAGGATGCTGTTGCACCTGCAAAGATCTTAAAGAACTATGCCGACAAGATCGAGTCCTTCACTTTGAAGGCAGGCTTTGTTGACGGTGAGGTTTTGGATGAAGCAGGCGTCAAGGCTCTGGCTGAGATTCCCGGCAAAGAAACATTGGTATGCAAGATTATGGGCTCTATGAGATCTCCTCTCTACTCCCTTGCTTACGTACTGCAAGCCGTTATCGACAAGAACGGCGAACCCGCTGCAGAAGCAGTAGCAGAATAATCTGCAAAGAAATTCAAAAACGATCTATTATTTGGAGGTAATTTAAAATGGCAACCGAAAAGACCACTGCTCTCTTAGAAGAGATCAAATCCCTTACAATCCTTGAAATGGCAGACCTTGTTAAGGCTCTGGAAGAAGAATTCGGCGTATCCGCAGCAGCTCCCGTTGCAGTTGCAGGCGGCGCAGTAGCAGCTCCCGCTGCAGAAGAGAAAACTGAGTTTGATGTTGTTCTGAAGAGCGCAGGTGCTTCTAAACTGAATGTTATCAAAGTCGTTCGTGAGATCACCGGTCTTGGCTTGAAGGACGCTAAGGACCTCGTTGAGGCAGCTCCCAAGGAACTCAAGACAGGCGTTTCCAAGGACGAAGCAGAGGCTCTCAAGACTCAGTTGGAAGCAGCTGGTGCAGAAGTAGAAATTAAGTAATTTCAAATTCTTTTTTAAAGACCGTATCGGGCGATATGGTCTTTTTTACGTTCAAATCAAAGAACAGCGTAGCGAATAAATTCGCTACGCTGTTCTCAATATCGGAATAAAATAGCCTTGTGACGATCTTCAAAGCCTTTCAAATGAACAGATGACTTATTCTTCGCTGTCACCAATGCCGAATGCCTCTTCAAGTGCATCTGCCGCTTCATCGACATCGTCAACTTCTTCTGTTGTGGTCTCATCCTCGAATTCATCATCTATTTCACTATAGATCTCATCATCGTCCTCGTCCTCATCTCTGGGCGGTTCCGGAGCGAGCGGCTGAAGTTTCGGGCGCTCTACCGTACTCTTCACCTCAACGTCTCTGTACTTAGCAAGACCCGTACCTGCCGGAATCAATTTACCGATGATGACATTCTCCTTCAGACCCATCAATTTATCTTCCTTACCGCCAATTGCAGCTTCGGTGAGGACCTTGGTAGTCTCTTGGAAGGATGCGGCAGACAGGAAGGACTCTGTCATCAGAGATGCCTTTGTGATACCCAGCAACACCGGATTTGAAGTCGCCTTTAAGAGCGTCCGCTCACCCGCATCAATGCGCGCCTGTATCTTGGCATTTTCCGACTCGAATTCGCTACGATCCACGACCGTACCGGACAGCAGTTCGGTATCTCCCTGCTCATCCACTCTGACCTTTTTGGTCATCTGACGTGCAATGACTTCAATGTGTCTGTCGTTGATCTCAACCGATTGCAAACGATACACTTTTTGTACTTCCCTGATGATATAACTGTACACTGCATCCAACCCGTTGATCTTGAGAATATCCTGAGGTGCTTTGTATCCTTCTGTGAGGGAAGTACCTTGACCGATATAATCCCCTTCTTGAACCAACAGTTCATAGTTATAAGGAATAGAATATTCGGTCGATTTGTCATCTGCATCTGTGACTGTGACGACTTTCATCTTCTTATCATTCTGAATGGAAACACGTCCTGCATGCTCCGCCATGATCGCCGCTTTTTTGGGACGGCGCGCTTCGAAGACTTCTTCAACTCTCGGAAGACCTTGGGTAATATCAGAACCTGCCGCACCACCGGTGTGGAAGTTTCTCATCGTCAACTGCGTACCGGGTTCACCAATGGACTGTGCCGCAACGATACCGACCGACTCACCGATTGAAACCTTCTTGCCGCTCGACAGGTCAGAACCATAGCAATGTACGCAGACGCCGTATCTCGCACGGCACTGGAGAATACTGCGAACGTCTACCTCCGTTACACCCGCCTTAACGATCGTATCAGCGATCGGATCGGTGATCATGATATCTCTTTCAACGATCACTTCACCTGTCGTAGGATCGATCACCGGTGCGTTTGTAAATCTGCCTACAATTCTGTCCCTCAACTGTTCAATGGTATCCTTACCATCAACAATAGCAGACACCACAATGCCTTCCGTCGTTCCGCAATCTTCTTCACGAATGATTACATCTTGAGAGACATCAACCAGTCTTCTGGTCAAATAACCGGAGTCTGCGGTGCGAAGAGCTGTATCGGACAAAGCTTTTCTCGCACCTCTTGCAGCCATGAAGTATTCGAGAATGTTCAAACCTTCCTTGAAGTTTCCCTTGATCGGAATCTCCATAATACCTCTACCGGATACTGAGGACATCAAACCTCTCATGCCGGCAAGCTGTCTCATCTGCGTCATGTTACCACGGGCACCGGAGTCAGACATCATCTTGATCGGGTTATACCGGTCAAAACTTGCCTGCAGGGCGGAAACAACCTGCTTGGTGGTTTCTTCCCAGATGTGAATGACATTGTTATAGCGTTCATCATCTGTGAGTTCACCCATCATGAAATGCTCGTGCACATCATCGACTAGCTTCTCGGCTTCTGCGATGAGGTCATTCTTGTTTTCCGGAATGCTGACGTCCGCCACCGAGATAGAAATGGACGCTTTGGTGGAATATTTATATCCCATTGCCTTGATGTGGTCAAGAACCACTGCGGCAGTGTAGGAATCGTGATTTCTGATTGTTCTGTCAACGATCTGCTTGAGTTGTTTCTTTCCGCAAACAAAGTCAACTTCCAGATCAAGCGCATGCGCAGGATCACTTCTATCGACAAAGCCGAGGTCTTGCGGAATATTGTCATTAAAGATCAGTCTGCCGAGCGTTGCATTGATAATGCCGGTACGCTCTTCGCCATTGACCGTCTTGGTCACTCTGATCTTGATCGGTGCATGAAGTCCGAGGTCTCCGTTCTGGTAAGCCATCAGCGCTTCATTCATATCCCTGAAGTAGTGTCCCTCGCCCGGCTCACCCGCCTTATCAATGGTCAGATAGTAAGAACCGAGCACCATGTCCTGCGAAGGAACGGCTACAGCACCACCATCGGCAGGCTTCAAAAGGTTATTTGCGGAGAGCATCAGGAATCTTGCTTCTGCCTGCGCTTCTGCAGAAAGCGGAACGTGTACAGGCATCTGGTCGCCATCGAAATCGGCATTGAACGCGGTACATACCAACGGATGCAGTTTAATTGCTCTGCCTTCAACAAGTACCGGTTCAAATGCCTGAATAGACAGACGGTGCAGAGTCGGCGCACGATTCAGCAATACCGGGTGCTCCTTGATCACGTTTTCAAGAGCATCCCATACACACTCGTCGATCTTATCGACTTTCTTCTTTGCATCCTTAATATTGGTCGCCTTTTGAGTTTCAACCAGTCTCTTCATGACAAATGGCTTGAACAGTTCAAGTGCCATTTCTCTTGGCAAACCGCACTGATAGATCTTCAGTTCCGGACCAACGACAATAACCGAACGGCCGGAATAGTCAACACGTTTACCGAGCAGGTTCTGACGGAAACGCCCCTGCTTACCTCTCAATATCTCGGAAAGAGACTTGAGCGGTCTGTTGGACGCACCGCCGGTCACCGGCTTGCCTCTTCTGCCATTGTCAATGAGTGCATCCACTGCTTCCTGAAGCATTCTCTTCTCGTTACGAATGATCAGTTCGGGCGCATGCAATTCAAGCAGTTTCTTTAACCGATTGTTTCTGTTTATGACTCTTCTGTAAAGGTCATTCAGATCAGAAGAAGCATATCTGCCGCCGTCAAGCTGAATCATCGGGCGCAGTTCCGGCGGAATAACCGGGATCACATCGAGGATCATCCATTCCGGGCGGTTACCGGATCTATTGAACGCCTCGACCACTTCCAAACGCTTAACAAGTTTTGCCTTTTTCTGTCCGTTTGCAGACTTCAACTCTTCCTTCAAGGAAGCGCAAAGTTCGGGAATATTTATATCAGACAACAACTCCTTGATGGCTTCCGCGCCGATACCGACTCTGAAATCTTTTCCGTAGATCTCATACATCTTCTTGTATTCGCTGTCGGTTAGTTGCTGTTGTTTCTGAAGCGGAGTGTTTCCGGGATCAAGCACGATATAACTTCCGAAATACAATACCTGTTCAAGGAACTTCGGTGTGATATTCAACAGCAAACCGATTCTGGAGGGGATCGCCTTGAAGTACCAAATATGAGAAACAGGTGCCGCCAATTCGATGTGACCCATTCTCTCTCTTCTGACCTTCTTGGTTGTGACCTCTACGCCACACTTTTCACAGACCTTGCCCTTGTAGCGTACACGCTTGTACTTTCCGCACATACACTCCCAATCCTTGGTCGGACCAAAGATCTTTTCACAAAAGAGACCTTCCCGTTCCGGCTTATTTGTTCTGTAGTTGATGGTCTCGGGTTTTGTGACCTCGCCGTGCGACCAGCTTCTGATCAATTCGGGAGAAGCAAGACCGATTTTGATTGAACTAAATACATTATTTTCCATATCGCTGTTCTTCTCCTTTCAATTACATGCGGTCATCCGGATTTGCGGAACTAAAGAATTCTTCCGCCAACTCTTCATCGGTAGGTTCATGGAAATTATCCATCTCATTCTCGTCAATGACTGTCTCACCAAGGTCTTCCTCACTTACATCGTTTACATCACTGACGCAATTTGCGGGTTCGAGTTCATCCTCTGTCAGCGAAGACAATTCGACCTCTTCTCCATTTTCGTCAAGCATCTTGACATCCAAACACAGCGCCTGCAGTTCCTTCACGATGACCTTGAACGCTTCGGGGATACCCGGTGTGGGAATATTTTGTCCCTTCACAATTGCTTCATATGCCTTCACACGACCCGTCACATCATCCGACTTGACTGTCAGGATTTCCTGCAGGGTGTATGCCGCACCGTAAGCCTCCAATGCCCAAACTTCCATTTCGCCGAATCTCTGTCCGCCGAACTGCGCTTTACCGCCGAGCGGCTGCTGTGTAACAAGAGCATAAGGACCTGTCGAACGCGCGTGGATCTTATCATCGACCAGATGGTGCAGTTTGAGGTAATACATCACACCGACTGTAACCGGGTTATCGAACGGCTCACCCGTTCTGCCGTCATACACAACGGTCTTACCGTCGGGACTCATGCCTGCCTTTTCCATTATCTCTGCGATATCGTCCATATCCGCGCCGTCGAAGACGGGCGTCATGACCTTCCAGCCCAGTTTTCTTGCCGCCATACCGAGATGCACTTCAAGCACCTGACCGATATTCATACGGGAAGGAACGCCCAAAGGGTTGAGTACAATATCAAGAGGTGTACCGTCCGGTAAGAAAGGCATATCTTCAGAGGGGAGGATTCTCGAAACGACACCCTTGTTCCCATGACGTCCTGCCATCTTGTCGCCAACCGAGATCTTTCGCTTTTGTGCAACATAAACGCGAACGACCTTGTTGACTCCCGGAGGCAACTCGTCCCCGTTTTCGCGTGAGAAGGTTCTGACGTCCACAATAATGCCGGACTCGCCGTGCGGCAGTCTCATTGAAGTATCTCTGACCTCTCTTGCCTTTTCGCCGAAAATAGCTCTGAGCAATCTTTCTTCCGCTGTCAGTTCAGTCTCGCCCTTTGGCGTAACTTTACCGACTAAAATGTCGCCTGCGCGAACCTCTGTACCTCTTCTGATCACTCCGAATTGATCAAGATCCTTGAGCGCATCATCACCGACATTCGGGATCTCCCTTGTGATCTCTTCTTTGCCCAATTTGGTATCTCTCGCTTCGTGCGAGTATTCCTCGATATGGATAGAGGTATAAACATCATCTCTGACCAAACGCTCGTTTAAAAGAACTGCATCCTCGTAGTTATAGCCTTCCCAAGTCATAAATCCGATCAACGCATTCTTACCCAAGGAAATTTCACCGTTTGAGGTCGCAGGACCGTCGGCAATCACTCTTCCCTTTTCGATATATTCACCCTCGTTGATGATCGGACGCTGGTTGACACAGGTTCCCTGGTTGCTCTTCTTGAATTTGATAAGTTTATAGCTCATTCGTCTACCGTCATCGGTACGAATGATGATCTCATCGGCGGCGACCTTTTCTGCAAAACCGCTCTCTTCGGCGATGAGCATTACACCGGAGTCATACGCCGCCTTATATTCCATACCCGTCGCAACGATCGGACTGTCGGTAACCATCAACGGTACCGCCTGTTTCTGCATGTTCGAACCCATCAACGCACGAGAGTTGTCATCGTGATCAAGGAACGGGATCATTGCCGTTGCAACGGAAACGACCATTCTTGGGGAAACGTCCATGTAATCCGCTTTCGACGCTTCCACCTGCATGATCTCCGTACGGTAACGCACCGTGACTTTGGCATTGACAAACCGATTGTTTTCGTCAAGTGGTTCGTTTGCCTGTGCAACGATATAGTTGTCTTCTACATCGGCAGACATATACTGAATCTCATCGGTCACTACACCCGTCTTTTTATCGATCTTCCGATAAGGCGCTTCGATAAATCCGTACTCGTTAATCTTTGCATAGGTTGCGAGGTAGGAGATCAGACCGATGTTCGGACCTTCCGGTGTCTCGATCGGACAGACTCTTCCGTAATGCGTATAGTGAACGTCACGCACCTCGAAAGACGCTCTGTCTCTTGAAAGGCCACCGGGACCGAGCGCAGATACTCTTCTCTTATGTGTCAACTCTGCAAGCGGGTTGTTTTGGTCCATGAATTGGGAAAGCGGAGAAGAACCGAAGAATTCGCGAATAGCCGTCACCACCGGACGAATGTTGATCAACGCTTCCGGAGTGAGCGTCTCGCTGTCCTGAATGACCATTCTTTCCTTGACAATCTTGTCAATTCTTGAAAAACCGATACGCATCTGATTCTGCAACAATTCACCTACGCAGCGCAGCCTTCTGTTACCGAGATGGTCGATATCATCGGTCGCTCCGACATCATAGAAGATACCGAGCAGATAGTTGATAGACGCAAAAATGTCGTCTCTTGTGATATGCTTGGGTGCAAGAAGCGCTCTTCTCTCTTCTGCAAGTCTCAAGACTGTTTTCTTGTCGCCCGCCGCTTCTTCCACGATCGCAAGAAGCGCATCGTAAGAGACCTTCGCATCTGCACTGTAACCCGCTTCGCAAAGGTCATAACCAAGCATGCATTCCGGATAAACAGTTCTGTTCGAGAAGACCTTCAGTTCTATTCCGCCTTCGGCAAGGATCCACGCTTCGTTGACGCCTGCGCGCTCAATAGTAACAGACTTCTCATAGTCGATCCGCTCGCCTGCGTCGAACACCACTTCGCCGGAAACCATACTGATGGCAGGTCTTGCAAGAGTATGTCCGATCAAGCGGTTGCCAATACCGGATTTTTTGTTAAACTTATATCTGCCGACCGGCGCAAGGTCGTATCTCTTGGGATCAAAAAACATATTGTTGATGAGGAGCATCGCACTATCCACTGTAGGCGGTTCGCCCGGACGGAGTTTCTTGTAGATCTCCTTCAACGCTTCTTCTCCGGGGGTATGTCTGCTTTCCACTGCCAACGCATTCATGCCGTCGCGCTCCATGGTGGAGATCAAGTGCAATTCCTCACCGAACATCGCCTTGATCTCTTCGTCACTTACTACACCCAACGCACGGATTAAAACGGTTATCGGAATCTTTCTGGTCTTGTCGATGCGCACCCAGAACATATTGTTGGCATCGGTCTCATATTCCAACCACGCGCCTCTATATGGAATAACGGTCGCAGTCAGCAGTTTTGTGCCTGCCTTGTCCATCATAGAGCCGTAGTACATACCGGGAGAACGAACGATCTGAGAAACAATAACTCTCTCGGAACCGTTGATGATAAAGGTACCATTGTGTGTCATGATCGGGAAATCGCCCATAAAGATCTCTTTCTCCATCACCTCGCCTGTGCCCTTGTTGTAAAGACGCACGGTAACACGCAAAGGCGCGGCATAGTTCACATCCCGCTCTTTGCATTCTTCCTCCGGGAATTTCGGCTTGTCGTCAAGACGATAGTCCACCAGTTCGATAGACAGGTTTCCGGAAACATCGGTGATCGGGGAAACGTCCGCAAGCACCTCTCTCAGTCCTTTGTCCAAGAACCACTGATAGGACTTCTGCTGTACCTCAATGAGGTTTGGCATTTCAAGAACATCTTCCAACTTTGCGAAGTTCATTCTCGTCACCGTTCCCAGTTTTGTCGGTTTGACCATATTGTGAAGTTCCTCCATTCTGAAACATTCGAAATCGCTAAAAAGGCAAACAAAAGACCATACCTGCAAAGGCTCCCTTGTTTATTCACAAAAAATTTACAAACGTCCACCCCTACGACATGCTGGTTACAGTCGAATTATAAGCTGACGGTAATTTTTTCGAATACACAAGCGATACCAACGAAAGTATGACCTAATCTCGCTACCCTTATTTATATTGTCATGTATTATCCCTTCGGGTCCTCTCGCTTTTTCTTTTATTGTTCAAGAGAAAACGGCATTTTCCCCGATAATACTTTGCTTCTAATAATAACACAAGAGTCCTTCTTTGTCAAGAGAAATTTGAAAAAAATTTCGTTTTTCTTCAAAAAAATCAAAAAAACCCTTGATTTTTTCTTTTGTCCGTGGTAATATGTATGGGTGAATGTCTAAATTCCGAAACTAACGAAAGGAGAAGATCAAAATGGCAAACATCAAGTCCGCCAAAAAACGCATACTCGTTTCTTCCAAGAAAGCACTTGCGAACAAATCTTTCAAGAGCGCTTACAAGACTCTTTTGAAGAAGTATGAAACTGCAATTGCAGACGGCAACAAGGACGTTGCTACCACTCTGTACACAGAAGTAGTAAAGGCAACCGACAAAGCAGCTGCAAAGGGAATCCTGCACAGCAACAACGCTGCAAGAAAGAAGAGCCGCTTCACTTTGATGCTCAAAAAACTCGGCTGATCTACAAGATCAAATGGGCAGGCATTCAAGGAAATTGAATAAGCCAAGCACGAAACCGTGCTATGAAACCGCCACTCTCAAGGGAGTGGCGGTTTCGTTATAAAAATCAATCCGGGATCAAAAAAATTATAAAAAGCACTTGCATTTTTGAGCCCCATTTGTTATTATATATATGTATAGGTATATCATAAATCAAGACGGCGCGTGTGAAGGAGATGTTTTGCCATGATGTTTTTACTGTTTGCCCTTACTTTGGGTATCGTCCAAGGACTTGCCGAATTTTTACCGATTTCTTCTTCGGGACATCTTGCATTGTTCAGCGCATTTTTCGGTTCCGAGCTATCGGAAATGGAGAGCATCACCGCCTTTTCAGTGCTTTTGCATCTCGGAACGCTGATCGCGGTCTTCATTGTCTACAAAAAAGACATCGGCAGAATGATTCCCGCTTTTTTCACCATGGTGGGTAAACTTTTTCGTTTCGGGAAAAAATACACACTGAACGACTTCAACGATGACGAACGAATGGATCTGTATGTCATCATCGCAACACTGCCGCTCGTCTTCCTCAAATTATTCGACATGGTGCTCGAAAAAGTTGCAAACTTCAGCCTTTTAGATGCAATGGAACACTATGTCACCGAACAGCCGATCGTTGTCGGCATCATTCTGCTCATCAACGGATGTTTGCTGTTTTTCTCTGACAAACTTGTGCGCAAAGATCGCCCTTTTGATGATTTCAAGCCGCGCAACGCATTATTCGTCGGGCTTTGCCAGATGTGCGCCATCCTGCCGGGCCTCTCCCGTAGCGGCTCAACCATCACGGGCGGACGATTTAACGGGCTGACTCGCTCGGATGCCGTGCGATTTTCCTTTCTTCTTTCGATTCCCGCCATTCTCGGTTCTTCCGTGGCAGAACTGCCCGATCTTTTCGCAAGCAATAATTTGACCGCGAGCAATTGGATCGCCATGCTTGCCGCGACCGCCGTTGCCTGCATTGTCGGGCTACTGTCAATGAAACTGCTCCATTTTATCGCCGAAAAATCCACCTTCAAAGGCTTTTCCTTCTATTGTTTTGCCGTCGGCGCGCTTGCGATCATCGGTGGGATCGTATTATTAACCGTATAAAACAGCGTTTCTGCCATTATGCGATTTTGACAAAAAGTCGGAACTTCACACAATAAGCCATCGATCTCCCACTATCTTAAAAAAGCACCACTTGAAAAGACGCCGTTAAAATGACTACCGTTTTGGGTTGACCCCTTCGACAGACGCATGAAAGGAAGTATACATGTCAAAGAAGAAAGTCTCGACGGGAAAATTGCCTGCTCCCTCCCGCAATGCATCCGATAATGCCGCGCATAGGCAGACCACCGTCATCGACACCGATCTGCTCATCAAAAAAACAGAAAAGAAAAAACTGACCCTCTCGATCATTTCCTATGTTATGGGCATTGCGGCAGTCCTGCTTGCCGTCTTGTTCGTAGCAGAATTTGCCGGATACAGCGTTTGGTTTACCCCCATTTGTCGTCTTCTCTTCGCAGTATTCTCTTGGGCATCCCTGTTTGTACCTATCCTAATGATCTACAGTGCGGTATTCTTGCCGAAGATTGTCTTGCGTAAGACGCACATTTGGAATCTCATTTTGGCAAGCCTTCTGTGCATCAACATCTCACTGACCATCGGTCTGGTCGTGCTCGGAACGAGCCCTGACCGTTCCATGTCCTTTGTGGACATTTGGAAAGCAGGTTGGAGCCACCACAGTGGCGCCGGGATCATCGGCAGTTATTTTGCATGGTTACTGCGCGAAGCGATCACACCGGTCGGTGGGTGGATCATCAATATTGCCCTTTATTTCATACTGTTCATCTTCCTGGTCGGGTTGACGCTAGATGATGCATGGAGCTTTATTGGCAAAAAGTTTACCGTTTTATATCGAAAGATTACTGACAATATCCGCAAAAAGTCAAGCAAGAAAGAAAAGCGAGCATCCAATGAAGAACTGCCAGATGATGAATTCATCCCTCCCGAGCCGCCCCAAAAAGGGACAAAATACCGGAACAAGCCGCACGTCGACCCCAATCCCTATGCCACAAACGAATATTTTGATGATAAAGATCCGCAATCGGAAAAACAGGACGATTTCTCCGCTTTTTCTTCATACGAACGAGCAGAACTGCCCGGAAAAGAGCCGGAAGGATGGATGGACGGCATAGATACAGAGGAAGTAAGAAGAACGAAGAAACTACTGGAAGAAAAGGCGGCTGAAGAAAAAGCAGAAAAAGAAGAACAACTCCCTCCGATCAAACGCAAAAATACCGAAGAAAGTGTTTTAAAGACCATCTTTGAAGAAAGCCAACCAACAGAAACAGGTTTGGAGGGCTCCCCTGCCGTCATTGAAACAATCGATGATCCAAAAGAGCCGTCCGCATTTTCTAAAAAAGTCAAGAAGGAAGAAAGCAAAAAAGAAGATGCCGTTTCCGCAACGCGCACACGCGTGATTACGGAAGAGCCGGACGGCACCGTCTCCGGCGGTTCGCTCTACACCTTCCCCACGCTCGATCTTTTGAAATCCGTCCCTCCCACAAAGGTAGATATGACAGAGGAACTAAATATGAAAGCGCGCAAGCTCGTCGAAACGCTGCGTTCCTTCCGCGTCGGAACAAAAATCATCAATATCTCAAAAGGTCCGACGATCACCCGTTACGAACTGCAACCGGACGAGGGCGTGCGTGTGCGTTCAATCGCCAATTTACAGGATGACATCGCCTGCAATCTTGCGGCAGAAGGGGTGCGTATCGAAGCGCCCATTCCCGGAAAAGCCGCCGTCGGCGTAGAAGTACCAAACAAGATCAGAGAAACAGTCTATCTGCGTTCGCTCATTGAGGACAGACGGTTCTCTGCAGCGCCTGCAAAACTGACTGCAGCAGTCGGTGTGGACATCGGAGGGGATCCCGTATATGCAGATATCGCCAAAATGCCCCACCTTTTGATCGCAGGTACAACCGGCTCGGGTAAATCGGTTTGTATGAATTGTTTGATTCTCTCAATGCTGTATAAATCCTCCCCCGATGAGGTCAAAATGATCATGATCGATCCCAAAAAGGTGGAATTCTCTATCTATCAGGGATTGCCGCATCTCATTATTCCCGTTGTCTCCAATGCAAAAAAGGCAGCAGGCGCACTCAGTTGGGCGGTTTCCGAAATGGAACGCCGCTATGAACTGATGGAAACCGTCGGCGTCAGAGACATTAAAAATTTCAACCGCATCACAGCGGATGATCCGGAATTTGCGTTCATGCCGCAGTTGGTCATCATCATTGACGAACTTGCAGACCTCATGATGACCGCTCCCACCGAAGTTGAGGAATCGATCTGCCGCATTGCTCAAAAGGGACGTGCTTGCGGAATGCACCTCATCATCGGTACACAGCGTCCGTCGGTCGATGTCATCACAGGTCTGATCAAAGCCAACGTCCCTTCCAGAATCGCATTCACCGTTTCAAGCCAAGTCGACTCCCGCACGATCATCGACATTGCAGGTGCGGAAAAACTGGTTGGCAAAGGGGACATGCTGTTTGCACCGATCGGGTCGATGAAACCTTCCAGACTGCAAGGTGCATTTGTTTCGGATGAAGAGGTAGAAGCAGTCGTCACCTTCATTAAGTCACACAGCGATGTAGCGCAGTACGACGACAGCGTCATAAGCGACATCGACAAAAAAGCAGCTCTTTGCGGTACGAAAGGCAAAAAAGCCGCCGTTGAGCAGGAGATCGAAGGCTTTGACGAAGATACCGATCCCATGCTGAAGGCAGCTATTGATCTGGCGGTCGAATCGGGCAAGATCTCGACCTCCCTCATTCAAAGAAGACTGTCGCTCGGCTACGGCAGAGCTGCCAAGCTGATCGATGAAATGCAAAAAAAGGGCTTTGTCAGCCCTCCGGAAGGTCAAAAGCCGAGAACGGTGCTGATCTCTGCCGCAGAATGGGCAGAGATGTGCATGCGATCGGATGACAGCAATAACGGAGAGGAATAGTTTTTCGATATGTGCAAATTATTGGTTATTGACGGATTGGACGGCTCGGGAAAAGGGACGATCACTCGTATGCTTAGAGAATATCTGACCGCAAACGGAAAGGAAAACGATCTGATCTCCTTTCCGATGTACCAAAACAAAAGTTCGGCACTCGTCAACATCTACCTTTCGGGCGAACTGGGCGGAAAGCCGGAGGACACAGGCGCTTATGCCGCGTCCACCCTATTTGCTGCCGACCGCTACGTTTCTTTTCGGACGGAATGGCAAAAGTTATATAAGAAAAAGGACTCTGTTCTGATCGCCGACCGTTACACCACCGCCAACGCGGTGCATCAGCTCACAAAACTGCCGAAATCGGAATGGGATACATTTCTTGATTGGCTATTCGATTTTGAGTACAATAAGCTCGGATTGCCAACACCTGATGCGACCGTTTATCTTGAAATGAAACCGGACATCTGTCGGAAACTCATTGCCAAGCGTGCAAAAGAGACCGGCAGAACGGTAGACATCCATGAAAAAGACTCCTCCCACCTTGACAAAGCCTATGAAGCGGCACTGTACGCTTCTAAGCGTCTCGGATGGACAAGGATCAAAAGTTATAACCCCGACAATACGCCGAGAGACCTAAACGAAGTTCTAAAAGAAGTCGTTAAAGTTACAGGTGTATAGCCGCGCAAACAAAACCAAAAACAAAAAAAGAAAGGAAACGCATTATGGTATACTTATTTCTTGCACCCGGATTTGAAGAAACAGAAGCAATCTGCACCCTTGATATTTTGAGAAGAGCCGACATTGCGGTGAAGACCGTTGCCGTTTCCGACAGAAAAATTGTTCCCTCCTCCAGAAATGTGCCGGTCAGGGCCGATGCGCTCTTGGCAGAAGTCATCGAGACCGTGCCGGACTGTGTCATTTTACCGGGTGGAATGCCGGGCGTCAACAACCTGAACATTCCACAAGTGCATCGGATCATCTTGAATTGTTACAACAGCGGCGGAACCGCCGCTGCAATCTGCGCCGCTCCTTCAATATTGGGGATCATCGGCTTGTTACGCGGAAAGAATGCCGTTTGTTATCCCGGTTTTGAAAGCAAACTCGTCGATGCAAGAATATCATCCGAACCGGTCGTCAAAGACGGCAGGATCCTCACCGCCATCGGCATGGGTGCGACCCTTCCCTTCGCCCTCAAGCTTGTTGAAATGCTTAAAGACGAAGAAACCGCACAAAAGATCAAAAAATCCGTTTTTGCCTGAAGTGATCTGCTATTAATAATACAAACGAAGAAAGGAGCCGCCATGTTGTCGACAAAGGAAGAAAAAGAATTGTTGCGCGCAGAACTATCTGCCGTGCGCGGCGCGCTTTCAACGGAAGAACGCGCCGAAGCAGACAGTAAGATCAACGCAAGACTCGCTACGCTCGTCTCCTACCGTTTTGCGTCCCTTCTTCTCTTCTACTACCCGGCACGCAGTGAACCGGATGTCCGTTCAGCTCTGCGCGCCGCATTGAACGCAGGCAGAAAAGTCGCGCTCCCTCTTTGTGACAAAAATAAACCCGGTGTCATGACCTTCCGTTTGATCCGCTCGGAAAAGGAACTATCTCCCGGGAAGTTCGGCGTGATGGAGCCTCCTGAAACGGCTGAACGGATCCCGGAGGAATTTTTGAAGCAAAAAGATGCCGTTGCCATCGTACCTGCCCTCTCTTTTGATAAAAAAGGGTATCGCTTGGGGTATGGTGGAGGGTATTATGACCGCTTCTTGTCTTGTTTTGCGGGCACGACCGTGGGCGTTTGCTATGCCTCTCTTTTGAAAGAGGAGTTACCGCGCGGTTTTTTTGATCGTCGGGTGGGTTTTATCCTCACCGAACAGGGGGTGTATAAATCAAATGTCTAAATTCTCACACCACCTGCAATATTTAAAAAAAGATGTTTTCACCGCACCCCTTCTTTTTTTAGCAGTCATGTTGTTGTCCGACGTTGCAAACAGCGCTCTTTCGCGCACCGATTTCGAAAACGATGAACAGGTCTTTCTCTATTTTACTCTTCTGCAACTGCTCATTTATGCTCTCCCCGGCATCATTTATGTCAAATGTAAGCCCAAAAACTATACTGCAGAGTTGAACCTCGCATCTTTCGGCTTTTCGCAACTTCCCATTACTTTGTTGATGTTGCCCATTCTGATTCTGACGGGCATACTTTACGGCATTCTGTTTGCCGGCAACACCGAGGTGGAAAAAAGTACCTTTGAACTGGCATTGCTTTTGACGAACGGAAACTACCTTTCAAGCGTTTCTACCATTCTCAGAGTCGTCCTCGCCGTTGCCATTGTTCCCGCAATCTGTGAAGAGTTTCTTTTCAGAGGCATTTTCATGAAAGAATACAGCCGCTACGGATTTCTTTCTTCTATGCTAATCTCTTCCCTCTTCTTTGCGCTGTTACATGGCTGCGGATCACTCTTCCCTTTTTACCTTTTGTCGGGAATGATTCTCGCTTTTACCGCCTACGTTACACGGTCTGTTCTTGCCTCGACGCTGCTCCACTTGCTTTACAATCTGTTTGTCCTGTTTGCGCAACCGTTTTTGTCCGAATCTTTGACCGTTGAAACAAATGCAACCACCTTGGTTGCCGTTCTGCTAGTCGGGTATATCTTCTTACTCGGCGCAGCAGCAGGAGAAGCGAGCAAACTCTTCGCAGGATACGCAGTCTCCGGCATTTCTTCTCCCGATACAGCGGAAAAGCCGGAATTCAAAGACCGTGTATTGCCTCGTTTTATTATGATTTTTTCACCAACCTTCTTAATTGGCACAGTCTTCGTCATTCTCAACTTGTTTGGCGTGTTCGGAAAATAAAACTTGAAAGGAGTTTATGCCTTGTCTGAAAAGAAGTCCACGGTACCCTCTTCAAGAGAAGAGGTACGCACTGATCCACCCAAAGAAAAACTGACCAAAAAGCAGAAGAAAAAAGCGGCGGCAGATAAAAAGCACGCCACGGGCAACGATACCGCTGCCACAAAGACCATTGAAAAAGTGGAAAAAGGAACAGCGCCCTCTTCCACGCCCAAAATCGAAAAATCGCCCGTCAAAGTTCGGGTGATCAAAAAACGCCCAAACAGCAGTGTCTATGCACTCGTTTTGACAGTGGTTTATCTTCTGTTTGTCGTCGCCGTCTCCGTTCTTCTCAGCGTTTTCGCGCTAGATGTGGCAAAGGAAGCCTTTGCCATCAATAAAAACGGGGAGGCAACGACAATCACCCTAAGTGGTGATTATATCACCATCGAGGAACTTGCAGAGCAACTCACCGACCAACACATCATCAATCATCCCAAAATCTTTCAGATCTATGCGGTTTTGCGCAACAAATCAAACACGCAATTCGTCGCCGGTGTTTATCCCGATATCCCGGCAGAAACAGGGTACGACGGTCTGCTCGCCCTCTTCTCTCCCAAAACATCTGCGCGAAAAGAGATCACTGTGTCCATTCCCGAAGGATTTACAGTCGATGACATCATTGATCTCTGCGTAGAAAAATACGGCATCGGCACACGCGAAGGCTTCGAATATGTCATCAACGAATATCCCTTTAAAACAGAAGATTACTGGTTTCTTGAAGGCGTTGAATGCACCGAAGGTCGCATCTACCGACTGGAAGGCTACCTCTATCCGGACACCTATCGATTCTATGACAGTTATAAGGATGCGGAAGGGGATATCCCGGGAACTGCCGCCGCAAAAGCGGTGGTTACCAAGATGCTCAATGAATTCTCAAAAAACTTCAAAAAATCATATTTGACCAAAAGCAGAGAATATCTGAAAGAGTATTACCCGAACGCTCCCGAAATGACACTCGATGAGATCTTGACCTTGGCATCTATCCTCGAAAAGGAAGGTCTGCCTGCAGAACGCGTGCAGATCAGCGCAGTATTCTATAACCGTCTTTGCAATCCGAGCTACGAAGGCATCGGCGGAAAACTGCAAAGCAATGTTACAGTACTGTATCAGATCCGCCACGACAAAGTGGAGTTTTCTACCGATAGCTTCACCGATTTTGAGCGAAACTATCCTACTCCCTACAACACCTATCTAAACGAGGGACTGCCCCCCGGACCGATCGTTTCTCCCACCATTGAATCGATCAATGCCGCACTTTACCCTCTGGCAAATTGCCAATATTACTATTTTGTCACCTCTGTTTCGGGGTACAGTTTCTTTGCGGAAACCTATGATAAACACCAACGAAACATTGAACGTGCGCTTGCGGGTGTGCCTGCCGATCCATATTCTCCCGAAGAAGATGACGAAGATTAAGGAGGGCTGCTGATGTTTAAACGCCTTATCGAACACTATTTTCCTGCCAAGAATGAAAACTCAGACCGTTTTCGCAAAGAAATGGCAGCCAAACTGGACAAAAGAGCCATTAAGTATTGCACCGAACGCCAACCGGATCAAAGCGAGGCGGTGATCGGAAAAAACGGCATGATCAATTTGCGCGACGGAGAACTGATCCTGCTCTCCTCCGAGCAGATCGTCTTCCGCTGTAAGATTTATGAACTGTCCGCGTCAGAACTGATGAGCCTTGACGGCGTGATCTTGACCGGTCCGGATCTCGAACACGGCGCAGCTGAGCGTACGGTGATTGCTTATTACACCGATTTCTATAAAACGGTCACCAAAGACTGATAAAAGGATGGATCAAATGAACGAAACCACCACACTTTCCAAAACTCAAAAGGTCATTCTTTATATTCTGGCAGGCATCTGCGCCGCGTTGATTGTCTTTATTTCGGTATTCAGCATCATTCAAGCAGTTGAAAACAAAAATACACCGAAGACAGAGCGAGAAAAACTTGCATATTACAACTGGTACGATCATGATAAACTGCGCTATTGGGATTTTTCGGAAGGGCATATCATCCGTATCTATGTAAGACAAACGACCGATGAGGAATTTAAACTGCAACAGGTGATCTACTACGCCATGAGCGAAGAGAGCGCCATGATGCAGATCAGCGCCAAAGAGAACTTATCAAACGCCTCCGTCTATGACTACGAAATGACCGACAACTACCTGTACCTGTACAATAGAGCCTACCAAGAGGAAGGAAAGAAAGCGTTGCCTACCCTCATTTTAAAACAAACGAAAGAATGGTTGGATTGAGAAAAACTGATACCCGAACTGCGATATGATATCCCCCCTTAAAGTAGTCTTGAAAACTTTTGGTTTTTTCAGATGTCTGCTCTAAGAGGATTATATCAATACGGTTGCGGGTATCATTTTTATTTTTGATAACTGTATAATTTTCTGCATCAAAGGCAAAAATAACCTCAGAAATTCAAAGAAAAGAGGTTTGCCCATGCGCTATACCACCAGTAAAAAAGTTATCAACACCACCATCTACACAGTCTTAGGATTAGTGATCGTGGCAGTTTTGACCGCCACGATTGCCACCTTCGTCGGAATGAAAAACAAAGAAAGCGTAAACACGACACCAAACGCACCTTCCGACACCTCCCTGCCCGCCATCAATCCGACTTTCGGCAATAAGCCCACCGCCAAACCGACCTCCATGTCCGACACGTCCGTCTTGCCGACTGTTTCTCCTTCCCCCACCGTCAAACCCACTCCCAGCAAGAGCGACACCGTCGAAACCTTGGTGATGATTCCCACTGACGGCGCAGTGCAAAAAGAATTCAGCATTGACCTGCCGGTGTTCTCTTTGACAATGAATGACTACCGCGCACATGTAGGTGTAGACATTGCCGCACCCGTCGGCAGTGCAGTAGTCGCCATGTCGGACGGAAAAATCTCAGACATCTACAGCGATCCGATGATGGGTATGACAATCTCGATCGATCACGGAAACGGGTTGTTCAGTCACTACAAAAACCTCGCAAACGAAATTCCGGAAGGCATCGTAAAAGGCGCGACCGTCAAAGCCGGAACGGTCATCGGCGCAGTAGGAGAGACATCTCTTATCGAACTTGCCGATGCAGACCATCTGCATTTTGAGATCACGAAAAACGGAAAAAACGTCGATCCGACCGAATACCTCACATTTGATAGAGTAACGACCGAATAAACATTTTTAGGGAGAACGATTCCGGGTTCTCCTTAAAATAACATATTGTTTACAAACGAATTTTCGTTTTGTGGTATCATGTAACTGCAAAATTAAATAGAAAGAAGGAATCCAGTATGGCAAACAGAATGTTTTGAACACCATTTCCTACCACGGCAGCGGCGCAATCAAAGAAATCGCGGCACGATACAAAAGTTTAATGTAAATTTCTTGAATATTCAAAAAAAGGGATGTAAAAAGCCGCTTGGCTTTTTACATCCCTTTTAGATGTCAATTCGATCTCATCAAGTTTTTTAAAAACTTGCAATCATTTTTAGTTACAGATATCCTTTTTCCTGCGCAAAAAACATGCCGTGACCGCCGAAGCAAGGCTTGCCTGCAAGCAAATGATTTTTGTATGCACGGCGCAAACCGGTATCCTCGGAAAGCATTTCCGGGTGGGCGGTATCCTCATCTGCAAAAATGCGCCAAAGATCCCCCTCATCCGGTGCTTCCGCAAGGTAATCGTAGTCGCACATAAACATCCTAATGCCGCTGTATTCCGGAAGCATCTTTTCATGCTCCTTAAACAGCAACCAACTTTCGCAGTGAAATGCGATCGGCGCTTTGAGTTCAGGTGCAAAAAATGTCGCGGCACGGCAATAAGCGTCATCAAGATCATCCCTTTTTAACGCTCCTCTTGAAGGAATATGTACATCGATGCACTTTTCGCCCTTTTTGATCAAAAGATCTCCCTTTTGATAGTCAAAAGGGCTGTTCATCAGCATAAATTCCAACCTTCCAAGGGTATATAGTTGCATTGAAAAGAAGAGCGAGAACCAAGAAGAAACGAACGAACCGTAAATATGATAGACTGCCATACATTCGAAAAGTTTGGCACGCAGATCTGCCATTGCCCTAGCAAACAAGGCGTCTGCTTGCGCCGCTTCATAGCGTGCGCGATAATTTTCAAACAACATCGGTGCATGATGCAGGTAGAAAATCATTGCCGCACTGTATGGATGCACACCGCACGCTTCACTCTTTTCCATCAGCAGATCTGCTGCCGCGGAGAGCCGATGTCCGATGTCAAGACGGTAGTTTTCGAGAGAATTCTGCAAAACTTCGGCAGTTTCAGGACATTTTTGCAATTTTTGATCATCGTTACACAGAGCCTCGATCGCATCGGTCGGGAAGTCCGCCGCCACCAGCAGTGCCGTCATTTCCGTCCTTGTCATTTTCTTCTGTACAAAGCCGATTCATCCGCGCGCTGTTTGTCGATCGTATGCACGCAAAGTTCCGGTTGCCCTTTCTTCAAATAGTCTCCGAGTGCCGCCTCATCTGTGATCTCCTCAGGCAGGTAAACTCCGCAATGTGCCTTGTAGATGTCGCCGTGATAATCGCTACCGCAGGTCAAGATCAACCCGTGCTCTGCGGCAAACGCGCGGCATTCTTTTTCCATATTCTGTTCGTATAGCGGGTGGCAATTGATCTCCACCCCGTCAAGAAATCTCGGATCGATCGGCTGACCGCCGGAACGGTAAGGATGTGCATGAATAAGAACCCCACCGTGCGCGTGTGCGAAATGATACAGTTCCTCCTGCGTATGATCCCACAGTGGGCGTTCACTGTCATACAGGCAGTTGGGACGAACACCGTATAACAGCAGATGCTCTCTGCCAACAGAAACTTCCATCCCGAACAGACAGCGCAGTTTAAACTTTTCCGCCTCCGTCTTAGCAAGGTAATATTCCTCTTCATAGCGGTGCAACCACTCTTTAAATTCCCCTCTGCAATGACTCGGAGCATAATGGTTGGTTAAAACAAACCCACCCACTCCATCAGCTTGGATCACCGCGCAAAGCTGTGCGGCGGTCAAACAACTACAAAGAGAAATACCGGAGGTATGTGTGTGAAAATCATATAAAATGCTCATTGTTTGTCCTCTGTTTCAATACCCTTTTCTTGCAAAAAATTCTCTAAATGAAGATGATAACTCTTGACGGACAATCCGTACAGCGGTAAGACTTCCCCGTTCTTAAAGCAGAGTTCTACCGCTGCTTTCTCGCCCGACAAAATCACCTTCTCTAAGTTTTCATAGGAATAATACTGCTCATGCAAAGACAAAAAATCGGTGTGCGCGATCCGATGCTCCTCAAAAATCGTTCCTGCAGAGCCGCCAAGATAAGCAATGCCCGCCAACATGGCGATCAGCAAGCATGCCGAAAATCGCATCAATTTTTTCTGTACACCGGAGACCAACATCAAATAGTAGGCGGAAAAGAAATGCCTGCCGTAAAGAAAACGGTAGCAAAGCCTGCCTGAAAAGGCTGTCGCGATCACCCCCGACAACAATGCCGGTAGGATAGGATAAAGATACATCTCATAATTTGCCAGTGCAATGGAAAAAACGATATGATCATCAAAAATTCCCGCAGCAAGCAGATAGATCCCCAAAAGCAAAAAATAGGAAGGCAATGCCAAAAAGATGGTACCGACAAGCCAACTGCCAAATTCTGAGAGCAACATTCGAGCATTTCCTTTGTGCGCACGCCCATAGAGTTCGATCGCACAGGGGGAAATATTCACTGCAGAGGAAGGCAACTGTGCAATTTCAGCAAACAAAGGATCTTTGTTCTGTGCTGATTGTTCGAGTGTCTTCTCGGTATTTCCTTTCAAAAAGCCGACATACGGCGCACGGTATTTCCTTGCAGTGCTTAAATTATGGTGATGTTCCATCACCCGTTCGATATCTTCTTCCTCGTATTCAGAAGATGGAATAAATCGTTCCCCGTCATATTCCGCTACTGTGAAGCCGAAGGCAGTGTTGAGATCATCAAGACATTCCTCAAATACATGCTTGCGCGCTTCCCGATTCTTTAAGATCGAAGAAATTCCTTCAATGTGACGGTCGATATGATCTGTTAAGATCCTGATCGCTTCTTTCATCTGATCTTCTGTCGCAATAAAGCAAAATTCGATATGCTCATACCGTTTATGATGACAAAGCGCAAAAAGCATTCTGCTGTAAGAAATAAAGATCGGGGAACACTTTTCGTACACACGACATTCCAATAAATGCCGAACACCCGGCGCAGGATATTTCAAAAAAGCGATATCGAGGTCAAAATCGGGATACTCCAAGAAAAAATGCCGTTCCCTCCGATCTTTCTTCTGCTCTTCAAAGTCGTTTCGACTTTTCGGATAATGCGCCGTCAATTCTTCTTCAAAAACTTCAAATAACCGTTCCATTTAATTACAAAGAATATACAACCATGCAATTGCCGCCTGTGTCAGCGCTGTTCCGACAGAGGAAAAGCCGTTAAAATAGAGAATGCTAAACACCAGATTGACAAGCGCAACAACAAAAATGATCACACCCATCCAAATACGCGCTTTATGTTCCAACTTGAACAGTCCGAAAACGCCGGCAATAAAAGTGATCACAGCACACACAAAGGTTAAGAGCGAGGTCGTACCGGCAAAGATCGCAAAAAAGCCACCGTCCAAAACAGAGAGCAGAGATCCTGCTCCCATGAACAGATAGATCAAACTGATCACCACGCGTTGCATAGTGTTTTTAGTAGAAGCAGACATTGCCATAATCATTCCTTTTCTTGATAAAATGTTTACTCTGCCAATAGTTTTTCAACCGCCGCCAACCTTGCACAGATGCAAAGAAGTTCCGCAGCAGGCGCCACCTCTTCAATGGGAGGATAGGAGGGGGCAATACGTAAATTTTCATCTTTTGGATCATGCCCATAAGGGAAAGTCGCACCAACATTCGTAAGCACCAGACCGGCATCCTTGCATAATGCATAAGTACGCTTTGCGGTTCCTTCCGGCAGATCGAGAGAAATGAAATAGCCGCCTTTCGGCTTGCTCCACCGACCGACACCATACGGCGTCAGTTGTTCATCAAAGACCCTTTCCACCATTTCAAACTTCGGGCGAAGCAGTTCCGCGTGTTTCTTCATATGTGCACGCACCCCATCTGCATCCTTAAAAAAGACAAGATGGCGCAATTGATTGACCTTATCGTTACAAATGAGTTGTTTTCCGATGATCTTCTTGTCAAAAGCAAGATTCTTTTCCCCTGTCGCCAGTACCGCAACACTTCCACCGGGATAGGTCACTTTCGAGAAAGATGCTACAGTATAGAGCATATCTTCTTTTCCCTGTTTTTTAAGTTCCGCAAAAAGGTTTAAGAGTCGGTCGCCCTCGTCATACATATCGTGAACTATGTAAGCGTTATCCCAAAAAATTCTGAAATCTTCAGCCGCAGGCGTCAGAGCGGCAAAGCGGCGCACCGTCTCATCGCTATAAGTAATGCCGGTAGGATTGGAATATTTCGGGACACACCAAATTCCCTTGACGCTCGCATCATTGTTGACCCATTTCTCCACCTCGTCCATATTCGGACCGTCGTCCGTCATGGCAATCGGGATCAGCTGAAAACCGAATGTTTCGGAGATACTGAAATGCCGATCATACCCCGGACAGGGGCAGAGAAACTTTCTGTTTGGAATGCTCGCCCAAGGAGCACTGCCGGTATGACTGCCGAAGATCATATAGCGCGCAACCGTATCAAACATCATTGAAAGCGAAGAAACTCCGCCAACGATCATATTTTCTGTGGGAATATCAAGCAAGTTCGAAAACAGTGTCTTGATGCCCGACAGTCCATCCGGTACACCGTAATTTCGACAATCCACTCCGTCAAAAGCGGTGTCTTCGCTCTGAGAAACAGCCGTCAACAACCCTTCCGAAAGACACAACTGCTCAGACGAAGGCTTTCCGCGCGAGATATCCATCCGAATACCCATTTTCGAAAAGCCACTATACCGTGCGCACAGTGCTTCCTTCTCCGTCAATAATTCTTCTTTACTCATTTCCGTATACTTCATACAATTTATTCTGAACCTTCTCCAAAAGAAGGCTTCCTTTCCCATAAAATCAAACTGTAATTCCACTGTCTCTGTCTATCTGACGGAAAACAGTAGTTCACCATCTTTATATTATAATCCTTTCAAAGCAAAATGTACAGTCTTTTTTTGAAAAAAAATAGAAATCTTTTTCAAAAAAACTGACATTTTTACAAAACATTCTCTTTGGTATCATTTCAAAAAAGGCTGTATGAAGAACAGCCCTTTGTATCACTCGGAGATCCACGCGGAAAATACTTCTTCCGAGCGTGTATACTCCTTTGTTGTTTGCATGATCGTTTTGACTTTCAGGCAAAGAACAGCATTGTCCGGAAACTTTTTGAACAGCGGATCGTTCTGAAAAACGGTCAATTCCGAAAGTTTTACACCATAACCATCTGCCATACTGCCTTCCGGTAGTTTTTCACAAAGTTCGGACACCGGGCGTAAGATCTCTGTCTTCTTTGCCATTTCATAACAGTGCGGAGAGAGAATACAGATCGAGGCATCGGACAGCCGCAAACGGTCTTCGAAGTCCGCTTTGGCATCATTATAACTGCCGTTGTACACTCCGCCGATCTCCTCTATTTGATCATCCCCCTTCTCATATTCGCTATCGGAAATTACAATATTCTCTCCGGACGAAGCAATCGGAGTGGTGATCATTCCAACAGAAAGCGTCAGTTCATTCGGCAACACTTTTTCAAACGCATCACACAGTTCCCCCTGCGCTCCGCTTGAAAAATACACCGGACCGGCATAATAGATATACAGATCCGCCTCTTCTCTGCCTGCACATTGCGCAGTCAGACCGATCACAGTCGCCAACACCAACACACCAATGATAATGTGCTTTTTATAATAAAACCAGATTGTTTTCAGTTTTTCCTTACCAAATTTCATGTTTTTTAAAGTATTCTGTTCCATACCGTAACTCCTTGTGTATCCTGCCTTTTATTTTACCACAATTTTCGTCATCTTGCAAGAGCGAAAAAACAAATCCTCAAAGCAAATCTCTGTAAAACATTCGCTTTGAGGATTTTCATCCGATTTTCAAACTATTTGACCTTCATTTTTGCACACCGTTCCTGATCCGGTGTAACAACTGCCGAATAATTGGTGTGATAGATTACATACCCGGGTCTCGCCGCGGGAGGCTTTTTCACATTTCGCGCCTTGGTATAATCCACAGATACCAACACTCCGTCCGACAGTTTGCTGTTGCAGGCCGCGATCACCGCCGCATCGGTAAAATCTTCGGAAGGAGGATCATCCACCCCGTCGGTAATCAAAATAACATGTGAGCCGGGCGCACCATGCACATGAAACCACCAGTCATTCTTCTCTGCCACCTTGAACGTCAAAGCATCATTTTGCAGATTGTTCCGACCGCACAGCACGCGAAATCCGTTAGTTGTTCGATATTCCGGATAATGTGTCGACAACAATTTCTTGGACGGCGGAATACGCAAAGCCGATGCGTATCCGGTACGTACCATCTCCGTACGGATCTCATCTATGTCGCTCGGAAGGGTTGCCCTTGTCAAAGCGTCAAAAACGCTGTAAAGATATTGGAGCTCCTCGTCCCCTTTTTCAAGCTGAAGCGTTAATTCTCTCTCAGCATTTTTGGCCTTGTTGTATTTCTTAAAATACAGTTGCGCATTTACCGAGGGAGAAAAGCGCGGATCAAGTTCCAACGTTACCTCTTCCATTTTTTCAGAATAATAATTGATGACTGTCACCTTCTTCTGCCCCGGAAGAATGGCATACAGATTGGCAATGATCAAGTCTCCGAACTGTTTGTACTGTTCCTTTTGTGCACAAAGCCGCAGTTCTTCCCGTTGTACTTCCATTTTCCGAAGCAAGCGGCTCTCCGCATTGGTCAACGTCTTGAAGAGATCCTGCGCACGACGGTGTAGCCGTTGTCCTCGCTCTCGCTCAGCGTAAAAGCCGTCAATCAGCGCTGAAGGACTGTCATACCGCACCTCTTCTCCCAATCCGCTATACTGCGTGAGCGGCAAGAAACTGTATTCGGTGTTTTTTCCATCCACTTTGATAACAACCGGCATGAAGCGCTCTTCCCGAATGACGCTCATCACTTTTTCAAATGCCGTAAAAAGTCGATCGGCAAATGCCGCAGAGGACGGATCGGTCATTCCGGAAGCCAAATATGCGATCTCCCTTGCCACAAGCGATGAAATGCCCCGATAACTTGACATGATAAATTTATCGGCGGGTCGGTCACCTGCCGCCGCCGCTCTTGCAAGGAAATTCTCCTTTGTTTCGGTCGTCGGATCTTCCTTGCCCTCTTGGAGCGGCGGCAAAGTATAAATCATGCCGGGAAGCAGTTGCCTTTTTTCGCTCGATGTAAAATCCACCGGGCGAAGGACTGCCAAAATTTTGTCTTCCCCATCAGTAAAAATGAGATTGCAGTATTTACCCATCATCTCAATGATGATTGTCCGCTCGGTCTCAAATCCCATTTCGTCACGCGAACGGAATTTGAACCGAACAGCTCTCTCAAAACCAAGTTGTTCAACCGATAACAAAATCCCTCCTGTCAAATGCTTGCGTAAAAGGGTGCAGAACATCGGCGGAACTGCCGGATTTTCTTTGGGCAGTTCGGAAAGATTCATTCTGGGGTTGCCGGGCGCGGCAGAAAGTGCCAACCGAACCGCTTTCCCCCCTGCGCGGATATGCAGATCGATCTCGTCCTTTTCAGGCTGATGGATCTTTTCTAATTTTCCTCCGACCAGTCGCTCACGCAGTTCCTTTGCAAGGCAGGCGATCATGCCGGCATCTAATGCCATAAGTACTCCTTTCGATGAGACAAACCACATCCGTCCCTTTCAAAATATCAGATCTTGTATGCATCCACCGCGTAAAAGCGGCTCTCTCCCTCAAATCCGAGTGCCTTTGCAATCTTTACGGATGGGCGGTTGTAACAACTGCAACAATAAACCACGCCGCGCTTTTTTTCAAGCAATATTTTTGAAAGCATGGCGACATTCGACTTTCCGTACCCATTTCCCCGTTTCGACGGCAGAGTGTAGACGGCAACTTCCAAAAGCCGTTGACCTTTGCTGTGCGGATTGACGGTGGCAAGAGATAAGACCTGCCCATTCTCCACAGTTACCACCGTTTCAAGCCCGGATGCAAGCAGTTCGGCAAGGTCGAAATCGGTATTGTTTTCCTTGACCTTTCTTAAAACCGCTTTGGTCAGCACCTCTGAATGGCATCCGATAGTATCGGCGCGCAACTTTCGTTTATCCCACAGTACAAAAGAGCGATAATAGCGCATTTTTCCGGTCTGCGGACGATAATATCCTTCTTTTTCAAGATATGGTGTGAGAATCTTATCAAGTTCCGCAAGTGTTCTTTTCGAAAACAGATCGTCCGGATGTCGAAGAATAAGGTCGCGCACTTCGGGATAGACCCCAAAATAACACTCCAGTTCTACCCGTTTTTTCGATTGACTGAATACCACCGGTACAATGGCAGGAAGCGGCCACTCATCGATACCCACTTCATCCTCAATGGTGATCAACAAATTTCTCTTTTGCTTTTCGGTCATAAGTCCTCTTCATCCAACCTCTTGAAACCGTTTCCAAGCACTTGGTTGGCGCTGGTGACGATCATAAAGGCATCCGGATCTTCTTCCAAAACGATCTGCCGCGCGTTCGGCGCGACCTGTTTGTGCATAGCGCACATCAGAATATGCTTTTTATTGCCGGTGTAAGCACCCTGCCCCTGAAGATAAGTCACACCTGCGTGCAGTTCATAGTTGATGCGCTCAGAGATTTCTTCTTCCTTAGTGGTGATGATATAGATCATGCGCGCGCCGTCCGTTCCGTAAAGGATCATATTTGAAAAATAAGACTGAACAAATATGCCGAGAGCAGAATAGATCAGAATCTCCGGATTGAAATTCTGCCAAACGATCTGACCGTTCTCAAAGATCGTGCAGATACTGCCGAAGAGAATGATGATACCGTCCACGATCAGATAAAACGTTCCGGTCTGCATATGCTTATACTTGAGCCGAAGCACTTTAATAATGATATCTGTTCCGCCGTATGTCGAACCTGCACGCATGATCAGCCCAACAGCAACACCTACCAACACCCCGCCGCCGATCGCCGCAGGCAACGGGTCGATCGAATAACCGATGGAGACTTTGACCTGATCAAGTGCTTCAATGAGCAGTGAAGAAGTGAAAACACTGACCAATGTGGAAACGGAAAATCGGAAACCGAATTTCACAATGCCTAAGATCAAGATGGGAATATTGATGATCAGAATGATCAAACCTTTACCAAACGGAACAAAGTCCAACCGCTCGAGCGCAATGGCAAGTCCGGAAACGCCGCCCGGTGCAAGGGTGGAAGCTCCAAAAAAGAAGGAAATGGCAACAGAGTAAATGACAATTGATGCGATCATCATCAAAAGATCTTTCAACCGCTGACTAAACGGCATATTTTTTTTCACAACATTGTTTTTTTGCATTTTGTTACTCTCCATTACAAAATTGAACTGTGTTTCCAAAGAAAAATCAAGGACAGCATCCGCGTTCCTACATCGTGAAACTTTCATACGCGCTTATTTTACCATGAAGCGAAACGCTTGTCAAGAAAAATACGCACAAAAAAGTATTGACAAATCATCCAAAACGTGTTATATTGTAACAAAACCAATAACGCACATTGCACACAAGGAGGAAAACATGAATATCAAGAGATTCATTAAAACAATTTTTCGTGTAACGACCGTAACTGCGCTTTGCGCTTCCATGTTACTTTCCGCACCTGCCGCTCTAAGGGCAAATGCCGACGGCACGCATGGCTTTTATATGTCCTGTGACAGTTCGGTGACAGGCAAAAAGAGCGCCGCCTTTATGATTGATTTCTATTCGGACAGTGAAGAGGCATGGGCAACCTATTGGGCAAACGCCAACTTTAAAATGAATGCCGATGCCTTCAAAAAACAGATAAAACCGATCAAGTTCGTGCACAGTGGCGGTTATGCCGGGTTACAGCTTCTATACGGTCCCGGTCAGCGCAAAGGCTGTATGTCGATCTGGAGACAAGAATATATTGACCGTCAGACCAAAAAGCAAGTCTACCTGTATGCCGAAGCACTTTACGGTGCAACTACAAAATATAACAACGAAGGTTCGGGTACATCCTGTGTCATGGACTTCGACTGGAACAGTAATCAATGGTATAAACAACTTCTGTATACATGGATCGATGAGGAGACCAACATGACATTCGTCGGCACATGGTATTATGATTATGAAGCAGACAATTGGAGACTGTTCGCATACTACAATACCTTTTTCCCCGATTCCTACCTCGACGGCAACATCGACCAGTTCCTTGAGAATTTCGTGGAAAGTTACAGAGAAACCACGCGTTCCTTTAGATATCGGAACATTTATTTCCAAGATTTGGAACGTAACTGGATTTCTTCTCCGAAAGTACATCTTTGGAGTGATGGTAATGCCAAAGCCATCGGTGAAACGAGTATGGGACAATCCGATGACAAAACCTATGTTTGGGCATCCGTCGATGGAAAATCATCTGTCGATTCCGATGAGAGAGAGGATTTATATGTCACCCTCGAACAACCAAGCCAGCCGACCTACGGTAAGCCCGTCCTTGACTCTTCCGTCATTAATACCGTCAACGGAAAGACCACAGTCTCTTGGACAGCAGGTGAGCACAGCACACCGCAACTTTCCTATCAAGTCGTTATCACCGGAAACGACGGTAGCACTGTCTTGAAGACCTTCTCCGGCACACGCCCGGAGGTCAATGAACTGGAACTTGATCTCGATACCGACGCATTCAAGTGCGATATCACAGTCACCGATGTATTCGGTCAGTCCACGACCACCACCTGCCAAACCGCAAACTACACCGGCACAGAAAAGGCAGATGCAGTCAAAATAAGCGGCTACAAAGCATACGTCGATGAAAAAGATGTTGATCTGTATGTCGTGTTTGACGACGCTTCCGTCGGCAAGGAAGTAGAGATCAGCGTTGGCGACAAGACCGAAAAGGTCACTGTCAGCAAGGACGGTACGGTCGTTACCCTTGCACCCACAGCACTAAACGACAAGATCACCGTCAAATATGATGGTGGTGTCATTGAAGAATACACCTTGAAGCAATATCTTGAAGCCGTTACGAGTGCTGAAGGCGTGTCCGATACACAGAAAGCAATCGCAGAAGCGCTGTTAAACGGTGAAAATTACGCTGAATACCTCACATCCGTCAAATAAATCAAACTTCATCAATATTGGAGGAAACAATCATGAAAAAGAATATTGCAAAACTGCTGGTAGCTCTTCTCTGTCTCACCGTTCTCTGCGGCGCATTCGTAGGTTGCGGCAATAAAGATCAAAAGACCTCGGACGATACCTCGTCTTCCGCGGAACCTTCCGAAAACGGCATTTGGCTTCCTTTCATTGAGAATAAATAATCTTTACAAAAAAACATGACAGGCTGTAACAAAACTTTTTACGTTTTGTTACAGCCTGCTTTCATTTTAAGCAAAAGACTTTGCCTTAACGGATCCGCAAGTTTTAAGGCAGCGCGTGCAAGGGCGCATCCTTCTGTATCCCTTGGTAGAGGCAAAAGTCTTTGTAAAGTTTTTGCCTCCACGAAACTTTGGTCACACCGTTGCGGCAGCAACCGCATCCTCTCCGCTCTTGCCTTGCAGTCCAAGACTTACAAAAAGAGCCCGATCGACATCTCCCATCAGTTCGGGAGAAAGATGCCCCATCTTTTCTTTCAATCTCTTTTTATCAATCGTCCTGATCTGTTCCAACAAGACCACAGAATCGCGGAGCAAGCCTTCCGGACGCTCCCCGCTCCCACTGACCGTCACTTCGATATGCGTCGGCAGTTTGGTCTTCCCGAGTTGACTGGTGATCGCCGCGGCAATGACAGTGGGGCTGTATCGGTTGCCCACATCATTCTGGACGATCAGCACTGGACGCATCCCGCCCTGCTCCGAACCGATTACGGGACTGAGATCCGCAAAATAAATGTCTCCTCTTCTGACAGTCATTTTTTCACACTCCGTTTCTGTTCATTACACCTATAGTGTTGCCAGAAATCGGTCTTTTCTAAACATGGAATTTTATTTTAATGCAAAAAAGCGGATGAAGCCATCTTTTCCTGCAATATCTGTAGTTCTTTTGGCAGGCTCATCAATATTCCTCAAGTTGTCTGAGCCAAAACATGCGGTGAACCGCCAAGACAGATCTTCCGAGAAAGCAAAAAGATCAACAGACTTTTTTCTCTCTTCCCTTTCAGTATATGATGCGTAAAAAATTCGTGTGTCTTTTATATACAAAAAAATTCGGGGGAACGTTTTTCCGTTCCCCCGTGTGCGAAGTGCATTAGTTCTTATCTTCGAAATCTTGGCTGTAATAGTTGCCGTCCGAGCCATTATCGCCGTTATTGCCATTGTTGCCGCCGTCAGTGTAATCGCCGTACGGAGCGCCGTTGGCACCTTGATCGCCACCGTTCTGCTTATACAGTTTTTCGGAAAGTGCATAGAACGCCTTCTCCAAAGCGTCTGTATCCTCCTTGATGCTCTCAATAGAACCGTTTTTAACGGTCTCTTTCAGCTTTTCAATTGCCGCCTTGACTTCTGTCTTGTCGCTCTCCGGAAGTTTGTCGCCGATATCAGAGAGTGTCTTTTCACTTTGCATAATCATCGAATCAGCCTTATTCTTGATCTCGACAGATTCTTTCTGCTTCTTGTCTTCTTCGGCAAACTTTTCAGCATCTTTCACTGCCTTATCAATGTCTTCTTTAGACATATTGGTAGAAGAAGTAATGGTGATGTGCTGTTCCTTGCCGGTACCCTTATCCTTTGCGGATACGTTTACGATGCCGTTCGCATCAATATCGAAGGTAACTTCGATCTGCGGTACACCGCGCGGAGCAGGAGAAATGCCGTCCAGCACAAATCTTGCCAATGTAGTGTTGCCGGCAGCCATTTCACGCTCACCCTGCAAAACATGGATCTCGACCTGCGTCTGACCATCAGCCGCCGTAGAATATACCTGAGATTTCTTTACCGGAATAGTGGTATTTCTGTCGATGATGCGGTTGAATACACCACCCAGCGTCTCAATACCAAGGGACAGCGGTGTAACATCAAGAAGGAGTAAATCCTTCACATCGCCACCGAGCACACCGCCCTGTACTGCCGCGCCGATTGCGACGCATTCGTCGGGGTTGATGCCCTTAAAGGGTTCTTTCCCCATGAAATTCTTGACGGCGGTCTGTACTGCGGGAATTCTGGTGGAACCGCCGACAAGCAGAACGCGGTCAACCTGCGATGCGGTCAAACCTGCATCGGACAGAACACGTTTTGTCGGTCCCATGGTCGCTTCGACCAAATCTTTGGTCAGGTCATCGAACTTTGCTCTTGTCAAGGTTGCCTCAAAGTGCTTCGGGCCTGTTGCATCTGCGGTAATGAAGGGCAGGTTGATATTTGCCGTTGTCATGCCGGACAGTTCGATCTTTGCCTTCTCTGCCGCTTCCTTCAGTCTCTGGAGCGCCATCTTGTCTTTGCGTAAGTCGATGCCGCCGTTTTCCTTCATAAATTCCTCTGCGATCCAATCGATGACTCTCTTATCAAAGTCATCGCCGCCCAAACGGTTGTTACCTGCG
>CAZUWA010000015.1:0-35123 GCA_964623895.1 uncultured Lachnospiraceae bacterium
CTTTGTAGAATAATCTCTCAACAATAAAAAAGACTGTCGAAAGACAGTCTTTTTTATCTATCTGTACTCTTTACGCCTATTGTGTATCGACTTTTTAACATCTCCCTTTTGGTAGCATACTTCTTTGCGTATTTGCATATGCTAAGCAAAAAACGGAGGAAAATTGCCATGTTAGAGAAACTGAAGGGTCGGGTTGCCGATCCGATGAGCATTTTTTATATGTCCGGCATCAGACTACGGCAGACAGAAATCAGCGTTTTGGGCAGACGGATGGTGGAAGTGGATGGGTGCAGGGGACTGACATGTTATCAAGCAGACAAGATCGCCATGAGAGTCAGCGAAGGTAGTCTGATCGTGGAGGGAGAAGGGTTGGCACTGGAGATCTATAACTGTGGACGGCTGTCGATTTCCGGACTGCTGACCGCCGTACGCTTTTCGGAAAATAAGGCATGATCGGTCGGTTTTCCACTTTTTTTGAAGGAACGGTGACTTTTTGCACCCCACTTCCCGCACACATTCCGGCGGATCTGCTCTTTCGCTACGGAATCTCTGCAATAAAGCAGGAGCGACGGGCGGATGGTTTTTACTTCGTTGTTCCGGCAGGTCTTCGCAAAAAAACAGAAACGGTCTTTTCCTTTTACGATGTACCCTGTAAAGTGATCGGGGAATGGGGACTGCCTTCTGTTTTCAAACGACTGATCCTGCGTCCGGGTTTGATCGTTGGTTTTTTTGCGGCACTTTTGGCGCTGTACGGTGCGATGCAATTTGTTTGGAGCATTAAGGTTACGGGTAACGATCGGTTGCTATATGGGGATGTTATTGCTATTTTAAAGGAAGAAGGATTTGAAATCGGCAGCAGACACAGCAATTTTGATTTCCATAAACTGTGTAATGAGATTCCGCTCAAGCATCCGGAGATCGCATGGATTTCGGTCAATATGATGGGTGCGGTCGCAGAGGTGGAGGTTTATGAGTATCAAGATGCACCTCCACCGATTTTGGACGAAAGACGGTTAGTCAACCTTGTTGCCGGACGGGAAGGTCGGATCGTCAGTTATCGGCTCTCTTCCGGACTTGCCATGGTCAGTGTTGGCGAAACGGTCGAACCGGGACAATTGTTGGTAGCGGGTTATTCTGTCGGAGAGACGGGACTTCATCCCAAAACAGCTGTGGGGGAGGTCTATGCCGAGGTCTCTGTATATAAAGAAGTCTTTATTCCCTTTTCATATATCGAAAAGCAATATACCGAAGAAATATTGCTTGAAAAATCAGTAAATATTTTAGAAAAATCGCTGAAATTTTTAAAAAACACTGGATTTTCTGGTACGGAGTATGATACAATAGAGGAGGAATACAGTCCGAGCGTTCTCGGTATTGCTCTGCCGCTTTTGATCAACGAACGCTATGCACACTGCTATGTTATGAAGAACTGTATGCGTAATACGGAGGAAGCGATGCTTTTGGCAAAGCAGGAACTGAATGCGCAGTTGGATGCCCTTGGCGGACAACTGTCTTCGAATGAGTATTTTTTCTACCCAACTGACGAGGGAGTGCGCGCGGTCGTGCAGGCGCAGTGTATTTTAAACATCGCCCAACAGGCGGAAGTTGAATTGCCCTAAAGGGCTGTGTGAGAAGTTGTATCGTATACATATGAGGGCATGTGCCTGCCCCGAAAGGATTGCCTATGGCAGAAAAACTGATTTTATTTAATAAAAATGCGGATATTGCGACACTGTTTGGCAGTTGCGACAGCAATCTTCAGTTTCTTGAACAGGCTTTTGGCGTGCGGATCACCGATCGGACCTTCACAGACGCACCGGCGCTTGCCATTCGGGGAGAGGAGAATGCGGTCGTTCGTGCCGCAACGGCGATTGAACATCTCAAGAGCGCGATCGGACGCGGAGAGGAACTGACAGAGCAGAAACTTACCTATGTGGTCACTTCTGCGCAGAATGGTGAGGAAGAGCAACTGCTGTCTATGGCGGGCGGCGATGCGCTTTGTCTGACCGTCAAAGGCAAACCTATCAAGGCAAAGACTGCCGGACAGAAAGCGTATGCTGATGCAATTCGGAATAATACCATTGTGTTTGGCGTCGGTCCTGCCGGTACGGGCAAGACTTTTTTGGCGGTGGCGATGGCAGTTACGGCTATGCGGCGCGCAGAAGTTTCACGGATTATTCTTACCCGTCCTGCAGTGGAGGCAGGAGAGCGACTCGGATATCTGCCGGGAGACCTGCAGAGTAAGATCGATCCCTATCTGCGCCCGTTATACGATGCGCTTTTTGAAATGCTCGGACCGGAGAATTATCAGAAGCAGATGGAAAAGGGTACGATTGAAATTGCCCCTCTTGCCTATATGCGCGGACGCACGCTTGACGATTCCTTCATTATTCTCGATGAAGCGCAAAACACCACGCCGGAGCAGATGAAAATGTTTTTAACGCGTTTGGGTGTGAACAGTAAGGCTGTTATTACAGGAGATCTTACGCAGACCGACTTGCCGCGTGGGCAGAGCAGTGGACTTTTGGAAGCGGTCAAAATACTTGAAAAGGTAGATGACATCTGTATCCATCACTTCACCGAACGGGACGTGGTGCGTCACCGACTGGTGCAGGAGATCATTTTGGCATACGAAAAATACGATAAAGCAAAAAGATCGGAGGCGCCGAAGCGCTATTCCGTCAAAGGATCGGACAAAAGAAAATGAAAAATATGGTTTATATCAATAATGACCAAGAGGTCATCAAAGTCACACCTGCATTGCGCGGTCTGGTCAGACGTGCGGTCAATGCCACATTAAAATATGAAGATTTTGAAAAAGAATGCGAAGTCTCGGTGACTTTCACAGACAATGAAAAGATCCATAAGCTCAATCTGGAATACCGTCAGGTCGATCATCCGACGGACGTTCTTTCCTTCCCGCTTTTCGATGAAGAATTCGATGAGGACGAGCCGTATGCGCTCGGTGATGTTGTTTTAAGCCTTGAAAAGGCGGCTTCTCAGGCGGAAGAATACGGGCATTCTTTTGAAAGAGAAGTTGCATTTTTGGTGGTACATTCGATGCTCCATCTGTTAGGATACGATCATGAGACCTCAAAAGAGGATGAAAAAGAAATGTTCTTCCGTCAGGAAGAAGTGATGAAGATGTTGAAATTGGAAAGATAAGGACAGGATATGAAAAAGACAGGATTTGTAGCAATCGTCGGCAGGGCCAATGTGGGGAAATCTACCCTTTTGAACGCTTTGACCGGAGAAAAGATCGCCATTGTATCAAAAAAGCCGCAAACGACCAGAAATCGCATCACCGGGATTATTACCAAGGGGGAAACACAGTATGTTTTCATGGATACTCCCGGTATGCTCAGTTCGAAGAACAAATTGGGAGACTACATGGTCAAAAGCATTCAGTCCACTCTTGCGAGTGTGGATGCTGCTATCTTGGTAGTCGACGCCGATTATCTGCCGGGTGAAATCGAAAAGCGGATCATCGGGCGATTGAGACAAATGGAGTTGCCCACGCTTCTTGCAATCAATAAGATCGACCGTAGCACGCCCGAAAAGGTGGCGGAATGTATCAAGGCATATGCGGAATTATATGATTTTTCTTCTGTCGTGCCGATCTCGGCTTTAAAAAATGACGGTGTGGATATCGTGCTTGCAGAGGCGGATAAGTTTATGCATTCGGGCGGATGGTACTTCGATGAAGATGATATGACCGAACAACCGGAACGGCAGATCGCGGCGGAATTTATCAGAGAAAAGATATTGAGATTGTTGGATGACGAAATTCCGCACGGCACGGCGGTCGTGATCGAAGAATTCAAGGAAAAGAAGGATCTGATCTCCATCAGAGCGGAAATTTTCTGTGAAAGAGAAGCGCATAAGCGCATTTTGATCGGAAAAAAAGGAGAGATGCTCAAGAAGATCGGCTCTTACGCAAGAGAAGATCTTGAAAAATTCTTCGGTACGAGAATTTATCTTGATCTGTGGGTAAAAGTCAAGGTAAACTGGCGTGACAGCGAATTTCTCGTTGCCAATTTTGGGTACGATCAGAAGAAGATCGACGAATGATACCCCAATAGGGGGCATGGAAAGGACCTCATGGAAGAAAAAATTACCGCGCTGGTATTACGCAGTGTTGCGGTCAGTGACAACCGAAATTTATTGACAGTGCTCACGCCCGACAGGGGAAAACGCACCGTTTCGGTGCATGGCAGTAAAAAACTGACCGGAAAGAATATGCCCGCCGTACAATCTTTTTGTTTCAGCGATATGGTCTGTTCCGAGAAAAACGGGCGGCTGACTCTGAGAGAGTCGACGCTCATCGAATCTTTTTTTGAACTGCGTTGTGACCTTGAACGCTGTGCGCTCGGTTATTACATTTTGGAGCTTGCCGACGAATGCGCAAGAGAAGAGGAGAACGAGGCGGAATTATTGTCGCTGACTCTCAACAGCTTGTACGCGCTAGCAAAGACCGATCATCCCACATCTATCATTAAGGCGGCGCATGAATTGAGACTTCTTTCGGTAGAAGGCTCTGCGCCGATGTATGATGGGTGTGCCTGTTGCGGAGAAGAACTAGGAGAAGAATACAGCTTTTGCCCCGCAGAAGGGGGGGCGGTTTGCGGAAAATGTCGAAAAAGCGGCGCGCTTTCCGGAAATTACTATCCTTTGGACAGCGCATCAAAAAAGGCGCTTGAATATATCATGACCTGCCCACCTAAGAAGGTCTTTTCCTATCGTTTGCCGCAAAAGAGTATGGTGTATCTTTCAAAGATCGCAACGGAGAGCATCATTTACACCTTTGAGCGGGTATTTGAAAGTTTAAAGTTTTATCAAAGCGTCGGGAGTGACGACCAATAAGTTATGAAAAATTTTGACAAAGCATCAAAAACACTGGAATTCGACAAGATCCTTTCCCTTCTTTCGGAATGTGCTTTGACCGAAGGCGCAAAAAAGAAGGCGCTAGCAGTGATGCCTGAGACGGATATTAACCGTATTCGCAGAAAATTAAGGGAAACGGAAGAAGCCAAACGCTTGGCAGGCGTCAAGGGTGCTCCCTCTTTTTACGGCGTTATTGATATTTCCGATTTTGTGGAGCGTGCGGAAAAGGGGGCGCGGTTGAACACGACCGAATTGCTTGAGTGTGCGCGCGTGTTGACTTGCGCAAGAACGCTCAAGCATTATCCGGAAGAAAATCATGATCTTGGGCATCCGTTTTATCTGTATTTTTCTCGGTTGATGACTGAAAATGGGCTTGAACGCGCTATTACCACTTCGATCTTGGCAGAGGATCTCATTGCTGATGAAGCTAGCACGGAATTGGCGAATATTCGCAGAAAGATTAAGACGCTAAATAACAGAATCAAGGATATCTTACAGAAGTTTGTCACCGGAAATCACTATCAAAAATATTTACAGGAAAACATCATTACCGAGCGGCAAGGACGGTATGTTATTCCCGTCAAGGCGGAATACCGTAACGAGATTAACGGTTTGGTGCATGATATTTCCGCCTCCGGCGCGACCTGTTTTATTGAGCCTGCGGCGGTCGTTGCCGCAAATAATGAGTTGCGCCTTTTAGAACGCGATGAGGAGCGGGAGATCGACAAGATCCTCTACGCCCTTTCCACACGCGTTGCCGAAGCATCGGGTGTTTTGTCAACTGACTATTATAATATTACCGAGATTGCGCTTGTTTTTGCGCGTGCGGAACTGTCTTATCGAATGAACGGCGGCATTCCGGAGGTGACAGAAGATAAAAAATTGCGTATTTTAAAGGCGCGGCATCCGTTGCTCGACAAAAAGAAAGTCGTGCCGACCGACATTTATCTCGGTGGAGAATTTGATACACTGGTCATCACCGGCCCCAATACCGGTGGCAAAACGGTATCACTTAAGACCTTAGGGCTTTTGACGATGATGACGCAGGCGGGGTTGCATCCCCCTTGCTCCTCTATGTCTGTCTTTACCGTTTTCGAGGATATTTATTCGGATATCGGGGACGAGCAGTCGATCGAACAGTCGCTGTCTACCTTCTCGGCCCATATGAAGAATATCGTTTCGATCACGCGGTCGGTGGGGGAGCGTTCGCTTGTTTTATTTGATGAATTGGGCGCAGGAACAGACCCGATCGAGGGCGCCGCGCTTGCTATGGCGATTCTTGAAAATGTACGAAAAAAGGGGGGGCTTTGTGCCGCTACTACCCACTATGCCGAACTGAAGGCATATGCGCTTGAAACGGATGGGGTGTGCAACGCATCCTGTGAATTCGACATTACCACGCTTGCACCCACCTACCATCTCATCATCGGTGCGCCCGGAAAATCGAATGCTTTTGCCATTTCAGAAAAATTGGGACTTTCTCCGGAAATCGTTGAGCACGCCAGATCTTTGGTCTCTTCCGACAGCAGAAAATTTGAAATGGTGATTGAAAAACTGGAAGAAGCGCGGATGATGGCGGAGCGAACCCTTGAGGAAACACAAAAGGAAAAAGAGACGTTCGAAGCTTTTAAAAAGAAGGAAGAAGAACGTATTGGGCAGGCATCCGCGGAAGCGGAAAAGATGCTGGAACGCGCAAAAACAGAGGCGACGAGTATTTTAAAATCTGCCAAAGTGACCAGTGAATACGTGATTAAGCGTGCCGAGACTGCCAAGAAAGCAGCAGAACTCGGAGAGGCGAAGAGAGAGATCCGCAGAGCGTTAGAGGAAACGGACGACAAGATCAATCCCGTCGAAGAGAAAGGCCCGGAGGAGGGATATGTCTTGCCTCGCCCGCTAAAGAAGGGGGACGTCGTCTTTACCTACACTCTCGGCAAGGAAGGCGTCCTGGAAGAGGAACCGGACAAAAACGGAAATGTACGCTTGCTTGTGGGACAGATGCATTTCAAATCCAAGGTCAAGGATCTGAAACTGCTCGACAAGAGCGAAAAAAAGGAAGCAAAGTCTACTTTTGCTACCCCGACAGGGATCAAAGCACGGTTTTCGCCGGAGATTGACCTGCGTGGAGAACTGGGAGATGACGCTTGGTTCATGTTAGACAAATATCTTGACAGTGCGATGGTCGCGCGCGTCAGCCCCGTCCGTGTTATTCATGGCAAGGGAACGGGGGCGCTACGCAAGAGGCTGTGGACAGAATTAAAGGGCGACAGACGTGTTGCCGATTTTCGTTCCGCAGGTTATGGAGAAGGTGACACGGGTGTTACTGTCATTGAACTCAAACTGAAATAAGGGGGTCAGGAAGATGTTTCTTTTTAAAAAAAAGAATTCCGACGAGGAAGAATGTCGCTGTGAACTTTGCGAATTTGCGCAGATCCTCTCGCAAGATAGGGTGTATTGCGAAAAAAAGAAGAAAGAAAAGGAAGCGGAGGAGAGCTGTTCTTTCTTTGTCCTCGATCTTTTGAAGAAAAGACCGACGCCTGCTCCGGTTTTCAGGGGCTTCGATCCGGAGGATATTTAAATTAAAAAATCAGGTGCAATCGCGATATGCACCTGATTTTTTTGATAATTATTATGTTTCTTCTGTTTTCTCGTTGTGGATCTCTTCTGCCGTTCCTTCTATGGGTGCATTGGGATCGGTGACCTTTGGATATTGATCGGAGAATGCAAAGACGGCGAACAAGACAGCTACCGCGATGTCAAAGAAAATGCTGAGGATCAGCATCCACACGGCATTGTCCTTGCCTGCCATGAACTTGAAGATCTTATAGTAGGCAAAATAGGTCGGCACGGAAAGAACTATTTTTACAAGACCGCACGGGAGGGCAACGATGAGGCAAATGAGCCACCCAATATAGGGAATAAAGGCGGCGAAGAAAGAAGAGATCGAGATCAGGCAAGTAAGAATGCCGGAAATGATCTCACACCAAAGAAGGATCTTCGACCATTTGTGTTTCTTTTCGGTGTTACAGACCTCATCGCTCTTTTCAGCGATCTTACCGATCAGGTAATATCTGGCAAACGGAATAAAGCCGAGCCAGCTGTTTTCAATGTTTAATTTTTCTGCGATTTTCATTAGTGAAAATCCGATCAAAATATAGATTGCAAGCGAAACCATGGCGCTTTTTCTCCTCTGTTTGTTATTATTCGGAAATGTTTTCCGGAACCATTCGATCCGCCGAAGGCGTATCGGGTTTTGGGGCTATTGGGAATTTCTTTGAGAAAGCCAAAACCAACAGGATTACGATTTCTGCGATGGGAGGGAACAGAATCGTAAGAAGCAACATCCACCACGCATTTTCTTTTGCCATGACATGGTAGACTTTGTAGGAGCAGATATAGCAGACGATCAAAAGGGCAACACAGGTCATGAGCATCACGAACACCCCGATGATCAGTGCAAGTACCGACGCAACAGGAGCTTGCTCGCTTTCGGTCGATGCAAACAGAGATGGAATGAGTATTGCTGCGTATGTGATGATCAATTCTACGATAATGAGTATCACGGCGGCGACCTCAGAAACGGGCAGGATGACGGACCATTTTACCGACTTTTTTTCCGGATGGCAGATCTTATCGTCTTTTTCGGCAATCTTACCGATCAAATAACTGTTTGCATAAGGAATAAAGGCAAGAAAGCTGTTCTCAATACTCAGCTTTCGGGCGATCTTCATGTACGAAAGGGCAAGTAAGATATATTCGGTGATCTTGATCAGCCATTTTATCAAAAAAATGATTGCATAGATGAGGAAGAAACAAATATAAACGGCGATTACGGCATAACTTAATTCCATGAGCGATCTCCGTTCAAAGTCAGACTTCTGTCGGAATTTCCGCTTCTTCCGTTACATATGTTTGTTCGCATAGATAGGTCGGGAATTTCTTTGAGAACGCAAATACAAGCAGGGCGATATTGTATGCCAAAGAAGTAACCAAAATGCTGACGATCAAGATCCATACGGCGTGTGCGGGTGCCATCAGATGCAGAGTCTTATACATGGCGATATACTGCAAGACCGTACAGGTGATCGATGCGACAATGAGGAGGATCGAGACAACAATGATGATCAAAGAAATGATGATCGGTACACCGGTGCTGCCGCTGTCTTCCGCTACCATAACATCGGTACTGCCTGCTACCATAATGCCGGAAAGAACAGCCGAGATAATGGTAAATACACAGAAGAGAAGAGTGATGATCAGGGATGCAGCAGAAGAGATGAGTAAGATCTTTGACCATTTTTTCGGCTTGTCATCCGGGTGATAGACCTCGTTGTCTTTTTCTGCGAATTTACCAAGGAGGTAGAAATTGGCGATCGGGACGAAGCTAAGCCAACCGTTTTCAATGCCGACCTTCTTGGCCAGTTTCATATAGCCGATGCCGTTTAGAATATAGGTAATGAGGGTTAAAAAGATTATGATGAGATACACGATGATGGTTGCAATTACAAGAAATTCCATAATAAATACCGTCCTTTCAAATTATTTTGATTTGAACATTCTCATTATAGCATGAGAGTGAAATAATTGCAATAGTTTTGAAAATTTTTTAAAGTGTTTGTAGTGTTACAATGAGTTTAGGAGAAAAATAGGGCAGAGAAGTATAGAAAAAGTGACAGAGCTTTGCTAATTATCCGTTTTTTAGTCACAGGCAGTGACTTTTTTTGAGCAAAAAATCAGCAAAATAACGATAAGATTTCCTTGCATTTCAACATGTTCTGTGCTAAAATGTCTTGTCGAAGGAAGGTGAAAAACATGCTTTTCGGTAAGCATATCAACAGATATTATATTAAGCATTTGCCGGCACTTCTGTTCGGCTTGGCAGCACTGATCTTAGTAGACTATGTGCAGTTGCTCGTCCCGGAATTCTACCGAATGATCATCAGCGGTATCAATAACGGATATGTTACCATCGGAGGAGGCAAGGTGCCGTTCACTTCCGATTTTTTGCTCGATCGGATCTGTCTGCCGATGATCTTCATTATCTTGGCGATGGTCGTTGCAAGATTTCTTTGGCGTATCTGCTTTTTCGGCTCGGGCATCAAGGTGGAAACCGACTTAAGAAGCAGAATGTTTGACCATTTAAAAGACCTTCCGAGAGAGTATTATCAGGCGAACAAAGTCGGAAATCTGATGTCGCTTTTTACCAATGACCTTGAAACGGTGCAGGAATGCTTTGGCAACGGCATCATGATGTTCTGCGACGCGCTTTTCCTTGGCGCGTTGTCCTTTTATAAAATGTTCAGAATGAACACCACGCTTGCGGCGCTCAGTCTTATTCCCATCGGACTTATGCTGGCGGTGGGCTTGATCGTCGGTTTTTATATGCAAAAAAAGTGGAAGGAACGGCAGGAAGCGTTTTCTGCCCTTTCTGACTTCTCGGAAGAAAGTTTTTCGGGCATTGCCGTCATCAAAGCATTCGTAAAGGAAGCAAAAGAGTTGATGTTGTTCGAAAGACTGAACAAAAAGAATGAAAAAGTCAATGTCGAATACACCCGTCTGTCGGTAGCGATGAATATTGCAGTGACGCTTTTGGTGGAAACGATGGTCTGCGTCATTCTCGGCTTCGGCGGATATTTGGTGTATGAGGATATCTTTGAGCCGGCACAATTGATGGAATTTATCGGCTATTTTACTGCCATTGTTTGGCCGATCATGGCTGTTTCGCAACTCATCGAAATGCAGTCGCGCGGTAAAGCGTCATTAAAGCGCATTAGTGAATTGCTTGATGAAAAAAATGCCGTCACCGACCGTTCGGGTGTCAAAGATTGTCCACCCCTTGTCGGCAATATCACCTTCAAAGACCTCAGTTTTGCCTATCCGGACGGTCAAAACAAGGTACTCGAACATGTTAGTTTAGAGATCAAGCAAGGAGAGCGTATCGGCGTGATCGGCAAGGTCGGTTGCGGCAAGACCACTCTTGTAGATCTTATTCTGCGTACTTATAATGTGCCGGATGGGACGCTGTTCCTCGATGGATACGATGTCAACGACATTCCCATCCACACCGTGCGGCAATACACTGCCTATGTTCCGCAGGACAACTTCCTGTTTAGCGATACGATTGAAAACAACATCTCCTTTGCAACAGACGAAGTTTCCTTTGAAAAAGCGGAGCAGGCGGCAAAACTGGCGGATATCCATGAAAACATCCTTGATTTCCCACGTCGCTATCAAACGGTGTTGGGAGAACGCGGCGTCACCGTTTCGGGCGGACAGAAACAGCGGATCTCTATTGCCAGAGCTCTGATGAAGGATGCACCCATTCTCATTATGGACGATGCCGTCTCGGCAGTAGATGTCAAAACCGAAAAGAAGATCCTCTCTGCCCTTTATAATTTGCGACAGGGAAAAACAACCATCCTGATCGCCCACCGCGTTTCCACAGTTGAAGAGATGGACCGTATTGTCTATATGGACGAAGGCAAGATCGTGGATGTCGGCAGTCACAAGGAACTTTACGATCGCTGTCAGGCTTACCGTAACATGGTAGACCTTCAAGCGTTGGACGGCGGGAAAGAGGGGTAAAAATGCGTGAATACTATCCTTTGATTATCGTAGGAGGAATCGTAGGTCTCTTCTCCGTTATTTTTATTGTCGCCTATATGACTATTCGGTCACAAAAGGAAGCCATCGGTTTCGATCGGAATATGAAGGACAGTGAGATTATCAAGCGACTGTTTTGCTATGCAAAACCGCATTACAAAGGCTTCCTTTTGGTGTTACTGCTGATGCTGTTTTCAATTGCGCAGGACATTCTCTCTCCTCTGATCATCGGGGATCTGGAGGAAACGATCAAAGATTCCTTTACGTTAAATGATCTGTATCTGCGCGTCGGCATTTATGTCGGGGTGCTGATCCTCTCACTGACCGCAACATATTTTCAGTCGATCATTCTGCAAAAGATCGGGCAAAAGATCCTCTCGAAGATCAGACTGGATGTCTTTACCCATATTGAGAGTTTGTCGCACGAACAGCTCAATCATATTCCGACCGGCACGTTGGTTACTCGCGTAGCGAATGACACCGGCGCCATTTCGATGATGTTCACGAACATTCTTGTCAACCTGATCAAAAACTGCTTTGTGGTGATCGGGGTGCTGATCGCCATGTTGTGCCTCAATTATATGTTTACCTTGATGGTGCTCTGTTTTGTACCGTTTATCGTGCTCTTCACAATGATCTTCCGTAAATTCACCAGAAAGGCATACCGTAAGGTCAAAGATGGGGTAACGGGCATCAACACCTACCTTTCGGAAAATCTCTCCGGCATGAAGATCATTCAGATTTTCAATCGTGAGGAGCGAAAAAAAGAAGAATTCGAAGAAAAAAACCGCAAGCTTTGTAAAGCTAAAGAACAGCAGATTCTCACCTTCGGTATCTTTCGTCCGATCGTATATATGCTGTATATCTCTTCGGTGATGGTGCTCTTTTTCCTCGCTGGGAAAGGCTATATCGATGAGTGGGAATTTCTCGGTCAGACAGTCACCGGTGGAGTGGTCGTCTCCTTTTACATGTTTATTTCCAAGTTTTTCAACCCCATTCAAAGTCTTGCAGAGCAGTTCAACTGGCTACAATCGGCGTTCGCTTCTGCCGAAAAGATCTTCACCATTCTTGACATGAAGCCGGAAGTGGTGGACGAACCGGATGCAACGGAACTGTCGGAGATCAAAGGCGATATCGAATTCAAGAATGTCTGGTTTGCCTATGAGAAAGAAGATTGGGTCTTAAAAGACGTTTCTTTTAAGATCTCCGCCGGAGAAACGATTGCTTTTGTCGGCGCGACCGGAAGTGGAAAAACTACTATTCTTTCGCTTATCTGTCGCAATTATGACATTCAAAAGGGGCAGATCCTTATCGACGGGGTCGACATCAAAAAGATCAAGATCTCTTCATTACGCAGTCATTTTGGGCAGATGTTACAGGATGTTTTTCTCTTTTCCGGAACAGTGCGGTCCAATATCCTTCTCAATAAGGGAGATGTTTCCGACGAAAAAGTTATGGAGGTCTGCCGTTATGTCAATGCAGACAAACTGATTGCCAAACTTCCGGGCGGCCTTGATGAACAGGTAAGAGAGCGCGGCAATAACTTCTCTTCCGGCGAGAGACAGTTGATCTCCTTTGCGCGCGCCATTATACATGATCCGAAGATTATGATCCTCGATGAAGCAACCGCCAACATCGACACCGAAACAGAACAGCTCATCCAAGATTCTCTTGAAAAGTTAAGACAGATCGGCACATTCCTCATTGTTGCGCACCGTCTGTCTACTGTGCGGAATGCAGATCGGATCTATTACCTTGCAAACGGACAGATCATGGAAAGCGGCAGTCATGAGGAACTGTTGGAGTTGCACGGAAAATATTATGAACTGTACACCTTGCAGATTGAAAAGGAACGGCTGAAAGGCTGACTGAAAAAGCGATAGAGACCGGCTTGTCTCTATCGCTTTTTACATGGGAGTGCATGCTTTCTTACGAAGCACGCCAAACGGATTTTTAGAAAATGCTATCAATCGTAATAGGAGATCCTTACAAACTGTAAGGTATTTATTGCTTCCTCTTCAAGCGCTTCGACATCCACCTTTGCTTCCTCCGCGAGGACTTTTTCAAGTTCCGGTTTGGTTTTGGGGTGCTTGGGGGTAAAGACGGTGCAACAGTCCTCATACGGTAGAATGGAAGTATCAAATGTACCGATCTTTCTCGAAATGGTGATGATCTCTTCTTTGTCCATGCCGATACAAGGACGGTAGACCGGCATCCCCACTACACTGTCGGTAACGGCGAGTGCCTGCATGGTCTGACTTGCCACCTGTCCGAGGCTTTCTCCCGTGATCAGTGCCAAACAACCTCGTCTTACGGCAACTTTTTCCGATAGTCGCATCATGAAGCGCCGCAAGAGCAATGTGAAATATTCTTCTGCGCAATTTTTAACCAATTCCTCTTGGATATGTGTCAGTGAAATGACCCCGACCTGCATGTTTCCTGTATAAACGGTTACTTCCTTTGCCAATTCCATCACTTTTTCTTTTGCCTGTTCGCCGGTGTAGGGGAAAGATTCAAAATGGAGCGCCTCAACAACGCATCCCCGTTTTGCCATCATATAGCCTGCTACCGGGCTGTCGATGCCGCCGGAAAGCAGTAATAACGCCTTACCCGCAGAGCCAGTCGGAATGCCGCCGGCGCCTTTCTCCGCTCCGACGTGTAGGTATGCGCCGTATGCGCGGATCTCCACCCGCACAATAACATCCGGTTTGTTGACATCCACCTTCAGCCTCGGCATGGCTTCAAGCACCGCTGCACCGACTTTGGCAGAGAGTTCGGGGGATTTATAAGGAAACTGCTTGTCACTGCGTTTGGCTTCTGCTTTAAAAGTTTTCACGCCCTGCATAAACTGAGGCAGATACTTTTTTGCGGCAGCAAGGATTGCATCCATCGTCTTGTCCACCACGCAAGCTCGGGTAACGCTGACGATTCCGAACACCGTCTTTGCTCGCGCGATGGCAAGTTCGACATCCGTCTCTTCATCAAGCGGTTCGATGTACAGGGTAGACTGCTCTCGATATACTTCAAACGCGCCGCAATCCCGAATACGTTTTTTCATTTCCTTTTCGAGAAGTTGTTCGAAATAGCCTCTGTTTAAGCCTTTTAAAACAATTTCTCCATATTTGCACATGATCAGTTCTTTCATAATTACAGTCATTGCTTTCGCTTTGCGAAAGCGTCCTTTCTTGCGGAATTGGGTTGGTTTGGCGAAGCGAAATCGCCACCGACCGGTTAGCAAAAGCCAAAAACGCGTTTGAAAGATTTATCTTTCGAACTTTTCTGAATGCTATTTGATTCTTCTGACTTCTCTCTTTGTTGGCAATCCTTTTTCATAGTAATCGAGCACTGTTTCGCATTCCTTCGGTCCTTCTGTTGAGAAGATATAGTGCTCGTTCAGCAATCCGGCATCCGCAAGAAGCTTTTTGCGGTCACCCATATAGGTTGGCAGGCTGTTGAAAATGATGTCCCTTCCGCCTTCCTTTATGATCGGAAACTGCACGCCGCGGCGATCGCGGAGAAGTTCTGTGCCGACCGGTTTTTCCAGAGTCATCAGCGGATATCTGCCGTAAACGACAAATCCCTTTTCTCCGCCGATATCTCTTGCCTGCGGTAGGATCAATTCTGGGGAAAGAAGAATATCTTCAAAGATTTCTTCATAAAATGCCGCAGTTGCACTGTTGGTAATATTGAATCGATAATCGCCGTGCAATTTGAAGCCCAATTCTTTTGCGAGCGCGATCTGTCCGATGTTTCCGACCAACGCATGAACTGCGCCGTCCTTTTTTGCTTTTGCAAGCGCCGCGCGTACTATCGGTATTTCAAGATCTGTGATGACCGGCGGAAAGAGCACCCCGTTTGCCTTCTTTCCGTCAAAACGATCAAGCGGCAGATAGATCTCCGACAACCACTTGGATGCATTTTGCGGAATGGAGGAAGATTTGTAGAAACGTGCCGTTCTCTTCTTTTTCGGTGTTTTTGGGCTTTTTGTAAGTGTGTATTCCGGAAGATTTTCCGGCAGATGACGCTCAATAACGATCGGCGGCAGGGTTCGTTTTATTTCGGTGCGTTTTAAACTCATTCTTGCTGTTTGGACAAGATTGTTCGCCGAGCGCACACCAAGCATCTCCGGGGTGATCCTGCCGGTATAATAGCCATCTGTAAAGCCTTCTCTTGAGAAAATCTTGGCAAGCGCCGAAATTTCCTCGCGGGTAGCATCTCGCTTTTCGTCAATCAGTTTTCTGTAAGTCGAAACCACAGCATAAACATAGTCGGGGCTCTTCATGCGACCCTCGATCTTTAAAGATGCCACACCCGATGCAAGCACCTCGCGCATATGCCCTGCCAAACAGTTGTCCTTTAAAGACAGCGGATATTTTCCGTTATACGGCAGTCGGCAGGGCTGAGCGCATTCTCCTCGGTTGCCGCTTCTGCCGCCGACGATCGAAGAAAAGAGACACTGTCCCGAATGGCAGACGCAGAGCGCACCGTGGACGAACATTTCGATTTCGATTGGTGAATCTTTAACAAGGATCTTGACATTATCTTTTGAAAGTTCCCTTGCGCAGACCATTCGGTTAAAGCCTTGTGCCGCTAAAAATTTTGCCGCTTCGGCATTATGCCCGGACATCTGCGTGCTGGCGTGGAGCGAAAAATCGGGATAGCGCTTAGCAATCTCGACAGCCAATCCGATATCTGCGATGATCAACGCGTCCACCCCTGCCGTGTATAAAAAGCCTACAAAATTGAGGGCTTCCTTCATCTGACGGTCTAAAACGGTGGTGTTCAAAGTGACATACAGTCGTACGCCCTTTTCATGACAGTCTTTTACCGCCTGTGCAATTGCCGGACGGTCGAAATTTTTGGCATTCATGCGGGCATTGAAGAGTGTTCCGCCGATGTAAACGGCATCCGCACCCCCTGCAATGGCAGCGGAAAGCGCTTCCGGCGAACCCGCCGGAGATAAAAGTTCAGGTTTATTCATTGAAATGATACCTATATCGCCTTATTTTTTCATTCTCTTTCCATTATACAATGATTTTTTCTTTTTGAAAAGGGGGTTGCAGAAAAAAGAAAGTTTTTTTGCTTGAAAGTCGATATTGACAGATTGAGGAGGATATTTTAAAACCGGGCTGTTAAAAAGTCGTTTTGCCTTTTTAACAGCCCAGTTTCGATCTTCTCCGTTTGCGAATGATGATCAAAGGCTCTGTTTATCCCGAATATCAGAACAACCCCTGTGCCATCATAGCGGTAGCGACTTTCTTGAAGCCTACGATATTCGCGCCCGCCACGAGGTCATAGCCGTAGCCGAATTCTTCTGCCGCTTCTGCGGAAGAGTCGTGGATATTCTTCATCATCTTATGAAGCTGTGCATCCACTTCTTCCTCTGTCCAAACGAGTCTTTCGGAGTTTTGCGCCATTTCAAGCGCGGAAACGCCGACACCGCCTGCATTGACTGCCTTGGCTGGACCGACGATGATGCCATCAGCCTCTCGTAAGAAGTTCAGTGCCTCGTTTACGGTGGACATATTGGAAACTTCCATATAGTACTTTGTGCCGTTTGCAAGGATCTTTTCGGCATCTGCCATCACAACTTCATTCTGAGTTGCAGCAGGCATAACGATGTCCGCCTTTACGCCCCACGGTTTCTCGCCCGGGAAGAAAGGAACGTTGAATTTCTCTGCATAATCTTTGATACTGCCGTTTTTGTCGGCACGCATCTTAAGAAGGAAGTCGATCTTTTCGTTGGAAGAAGTTACCCCTTCTTCATCGTAAATATAGCCGTGCCTGCCCGACAAGGTCAGAACCTTTGCGCCCAGTTCTTTGGCCTTTTTGCAAATGCCCCAAGAGACATTTCCGTAGCCGGAAATGGCGATGGTCTTGCCCTTGATGCTCTCGCCTTCATGCCTTAAAACTTCATTTAAATAATAGATCGCACCGTAGCCTGTTGCCTCCGGACGGATCAGCGAGCCGCCGTAGGTGAGTCCCTTGCCGGTCAAGACACCGTTTTCAAAAGAGCCCTTTAAGCGTCTGTACTGTCCGTAAAGGTAACCGATCTCTCTGCCGCCTACTCCCATATCTCCTGCCGGCACATCGGTGTCCGGACCGATATATCTGTAAAGAGCGGTCATGTAACTCTGACAGAAGCGCATGATCTCTGCGTCCGACTTGCCTGCGGGATCGAAATCCGAGCCGCCCTTGCCGCCGCCGATTGGAAGACCTGTGAGCGCATTTTTGAAGGTCTGTTCAAAACCAAGGAACTTGATGATGCCTTGATTTACATTTTTTTGGAAGCGCAGACCGCCTTTGTAAGGACCGATCGCGCCATTGAACTGACAGCGGTATCCGATATTAGTGTGTGCTACACCATTGTCGTCTGTCCAAACCACACGGAAGGTAAAGATCCGTTCAGGTTCGACCATTCTTCCGAGCAGATCTGCTTTTTCGTATTCGGGATGCGCATCTATCACAGGAGAAAGAGAGGAAAGAACCTCTTCCACCGTCTGAATAAATTCCGGCTCGTTAGCATGCTTTTCTTTGACGCCTTCGATTACTTTTGCAACATATGCATTCATCTTTAAAAAACCTCCGCTAATAATTAAAAGTATCTATATACCACAATATATGATGGTACATTTTAACACGCAATGTATCAAATTACAAGTGCTTTTTGAAAAAAATATTCTTGCGCGTGCAAAAAATAGTCTGCGAAAAAAACAAAACATTTTGTTTTTTAAGAACATTTTAGCTATATTTACCGTTCATTGGTATAACGTTTCAAAACAATTCGTTTTAGTTGATGTGCGAAAAGTGACCATCTGTGACCGATAATTGAAGAAATTCTTAAAAAACAGCAATACACCTTGATATATTTTGGAAAATGTGCTATAATGCCCTTGGGTCAGAGAAATGACCGCACAGAGGCTATGTTGTTTTTAAAGGTATGCTTTTGCGGTATTGATTTTGCTATCGGCAGTGCCGTATACCGTCATGTATCGGCCGGTTTGATAAACGAGAAGTTCGATGCGGAACATAAAATATCCCTAACATTTTGCGGCTTTGCCGTACAACTGCGCTTTCGGCGCTTCTTAAAAGGATCATGAAAACGATTTTTAGAAAAATTAAAAATATTCCCCCGTCCCGGGCGGTGATCGTACTGCTCTTTTTCGGAATGTATTTCAAGAATCTGCTGTTGCAGTTCTATATTGCGGGGGGGAATCACTTTGTGCCCGATCTGATCGACGGTATACCGAGCGTATTAAAAGGATTGTTTCTGAGTCTGGTTACGGTGGTGCTGTTTACTTCTGTTCTGTTGCTGTTCAAAAAGCAGAAAGGGAAGGTGATCTACCTTACGGTTGTCAGTCTGCTGTTTACCACCTGTTCCCTGATTGATTGCTGTTATTACCGCACTTCTCCCGAAATGCCCTCGCTCGTTTTGCTTGCTCTTTCCGGCGATTCTATGGAAGCAGGACATCTCAATTTGCGCTCGGTTTTTGATACTTTTTCTGTATATGACATCCTTTTCTTTCTCGACTATATGTTGATCGGGCTGTTCTTTCTTGTGCGGCGCTTTTACCGCAAAAATGGGGAAGAACCTGCCGAAGATCTGTCAAGAAAAGTGAACGGAAAGACGCGGTTGAAGTACTTTGCAACGGTGGCGCTTCCTTGTGTGGGTATTTTGCTTGTGTTGCCGATCTGTAATTTGTTTGGATTGTTTCAAAGCAGTTACCGCGCGATCTATGCGCCCGCTTTCCCGAAGGATACGGCGTTGTATTTTACGCCGATCGGCTATCACGTTGTCGATGCTGTTTCGGTATTCAAAGATATGATCTTGGAAGACGAGTCGGAATATCCTCCTTATGACGGAACGAATGGGGACTTTTCGCAAATCGAGAAATTCTATGAATACAATGAAGAAATTCTGCCGAACAATGCGTTTTTTGCTCAGTATCAGGGAAAAAACTTGCTGTTTATTCAGGTGGAATCTCTTGAAAACTTTGTGATCGGTCAGAAGATCGACGGTGTAGAGATCACGCCGAATCTTAACAAACTGGTTGCGGAGGATGCATCAAGCATTTATTTTCCCAACATTTATGAACAGGTCAAATCGGGCAACAGTTCGGATTGCGATCTCATTATCAATACTTCTATTCTGCCTACATCTCGGCTCTTTTTCCGCACTTACGGTGACAAATATCTGCCGTCTATGCCGGAATTGTTGCGCAAACATGGTTATCAGACCTTCTATTTCAATGGATCCGGTAGTGGGAGCGTTTGGTCGTATGACGAAGTTTACAAGAATACTTTTGGCTATGATGTCGATCCGGATAGTCCGGACTGTAATTTCATGATGCTCGATCCGGAAAGTGAGGAGGATATCATCTATCGCTATCTTTCGGACGAAAAGACTTTTCAAAGCGTAACGGATACGTTGACGAAGAAGTTGAACGATGGGGAGCGTTATTTCGCGCATGTCGTTCTTTGTTCTAGCCATATGCCGTTCTTATATGCGCCGGAGGAGGATAGGCTCTTTTCCGCAATGTATCCGGAAAAAAAGAACAGCAAAGTGCTCGGGTACCTTGACAGCATACATTATGCAGACCGTCAGATCGGAATCTTTCTTGAAAATGCAGAGGCGGCAGGGTTGCTTGAAAACGCCATCGTGGTGCTGTACGGTGACCATACGGGACTGCACAAATATTATCCGCAGGAAGCGGATGCTATTGCCGACCGCTATGACGAATTGGCATTTCTCAATGAAGACAAGTACAGTACGCTGCCGCTGATCGTTTACGATCCTTCCGGCACTACCGCTCACGTTTGCTGTGAGACGATTGGGGGGCAGATTGACATTTTGCCGACAGTGATGTATCTCGTCGGAATGGAACGCGAAGAATATTCCTTCGCCATGGGTAAAAATATTCTGAATACCGATCGGAATTATACTGTTCTGTCGAATGGTACGATCGTTGGAGACTTTGACGAGGAGAGTGAGGAGTATGAGATCTTCTACCGCATGTACAATACAGCAGATCTGATCGTCAAGGAAAATTATTTTAAAAAAGATGAATAACAAAAAACGGACTGTTGCGGTCCGTTTTTTTGTTGTAACTTATTTAACTTGATATCCTGCATCGGTAACAGCTTTCTTTAATACTTCGATACTGACCGTTTCGGGGTGGGTGACGGTGGCTGTTTTTTCTTCCAGAGAGACCTCTGCGGTTGTTTCGGGGAGGGATTCGAGTGCCTTTTTGACATGCGATACACAATGCATGCACATCATGCCTTCAATGACGAGAGTGGTTTTCACGGTATTTGTCTCCTTTATATTTATTTTTTCTTTGATGACAGGGCAACTGTCGGTGGGGCAGTTCTGCGGAATTGCTGTTTGGGGTGGCTCTTCCGTTTTCATGAATCTGCGCAAACGCAGGGCATTGGAAAGTACGCAGATTGATGAAAGGCTCATGGCGGCAGACGCGATCATTGGGTTTGCAATGCCGACAACTGCAAGTGTGACGCCAATGAGGTTGTAGAAAAAGGCGAAGAACAGGTTTTGCTTGATGATGCGCATCGTTTGTTTTGACAGTGCGATGGCGGTGAATACGCCGGTAGGATGATCGTTCATCAGTACGACGTCCGCTGTTTCAATGGCAATGTCCGTTCCACCGCCCATGGCAATGCCGATGTCTGCTGTGGCAAGCGCAGGAGCATCGTTGATGCCGTCGCCAACCATGGCGACTTTTTTGCCTTCTGCTTTTAGCGCGGAAACAGTTTTCTCTTTATCCTCCGGCAGGACCTCTGAGATAACACCGTCCATGCCGAGCTCTTTGCCGATATATTCTGCTGCATCCTTGCGGTCTCCGGAAAGCATCAAGCAGCGAACGCCTTTTTTTTGAAGATCGCGGATTGCTTTTTTACTGTCTTCTTTTGCCTTATCCGAAAGGGCAAGTGCACCGAGCAGTTTTCCGTTTTCAAAATAAAGTACGGCTGTCTGCCCTTTTATAGCATTTAAAATGCCTACGGGAAGCGGTTCATTAGGAAATTCCTTTTCTGCCCGCGAAAGGGAGAGCGCACGGCAGACGTTTCCGTTTACTGTTCCCGAAATGCCTTTGCCCGGCTGTTCGAGGAAATCCACTGTCGCAGACAGGGACAGTTTCCGTTCCTTGGCGACCGACAGGATCGCTTCTGCAATCGGATGTACAGAGGATTGCTCCAGAGATGCAACGGCGGCAAGGAGAGCGTCTTCATTACCGTCTATGGCGTAAACACCTGTCAGTATCGGCTTTCCTTCGGTGAGTGTTCCGGTTTTGTCAAAGACCACGGTGTCGACCTTGCCGCATTCTTCCAACGCGGCAGCAGAGCGGAAAAGTACTCCTTTTTCCGCGCCCTTTCCCGTGCCTGCCATGATGGCGGCGGGGGTTGCAAGACCCAGTGAGCAGGGACATGCAATGACGAGCACCGATACGCCGATGCGCAGTGCCGTTTCAAAATCTTTGCTGACGAACAGCCAAGCGGCGGCGGCAAGCAGGGCGATGGTAATGATCACAGGCACGAAGACCCCTGCGATCTTGTCTGCCAGACGTCCGACCGGTGCTTTACCCGCTGCCGCTTGCTCGACCAGTGTGATCATTTTGGACAAGGTAGTATCGCCTGCCACTTTTTCGGCGGTAAATTCGATGCGTCCTGTCAGATTGACTGTGCCGGTTCGTACGCGATCTCCCGGCTCAACGGCGCGCGGAAGGCTCTCACCGGTCATAGATGCTTCATTGACAAAGGAACTGCCCGATGTGACAATGCCGTCTGCGGGCACTGACATGCCGGGTTTGAGCAAAATCCGATCGCCGACTTTCAGGTCTGCTGCGAGGATCGGATATTCAGCGCTATCTTTTAAAAGGATGGCTTCCTCCGGTGCGAGCCTAAGCAATCCTTCGATGGCGGCGCTTGTTTTTTTCTTACTTTTTGCTTCCAAATACTTGCCGATAGTAATAAAGGTCAAGATCATCGCGGTGCTTTCGTAGTACAGAGTGTGATGTCCGCCGGCGGCAAAGATACGAACGGTGTTATATAAGGAATAGCAAAAGGACGCGGTACAGCCGAGAGCAATGAGCGAATCCATATTCGGATGTCCTGAGAACAGTCGCTTATAGCCGACGGTGAAGTATTTGAAGTTGATGATTATCACGGGAACCGTCAAGACCAGTTGCAATGTGGCGGACAACCGATCGGTAATGTCAGGATAGGGAAGTCCCATCATTTTGCCCATTGCGAGGTAGAAGATCGGGAGCAGAAGCAGGAATGACGCGATCAGCCGCCAACCTTTCACCCCACTCGTTTCCTTCTTTTTTAATGATGCCGGACTATATGCAAGAAGATTGTATCCGGCGTCCCTGACAGCCTTATAAAGTGGGGCATCATCGACTGCGCCGTCTGTAAATGTGACGGTCAATGTTCCTGCCATTAAGTTCACTTCTGCGTTTAAAACGCAGTCAAGAGAATGCGCCGCACGCTCCACGGCGGAGGAGCAGGCGGCACAGGACATTCCCAAAACAGTATATTTTTTCTGCATATTCTTTCCTTTCTTTTCTGTTTTTCTGTTTTGCGCGACGTCAAAAGATCAATCGAGATCGCTGATGGCGATTACCGTTTTTGCTTCGATTGTTCCGAGTTCTACCTTGCTATAGGTGCCGTTGAATTTCCATGTTGCGCCCAGTTCCAGTTTTTCGGGCAGCGTGTCGGGAGTATAAACAACTTCAACGGAAGTGAGCAGAGTGTGATGCTTGCCGCTGTCGGTGTCAAAAGTCATGGCAGGGGTGGTGTAGGGGAATTCGTACTGTCCGATGATGATGGTGTTTCCGCTTTCTCTTTTGCCGCAGTACAGGCTGTAAGAGTCAAGATAGATGTCCATTGAGACCTGATAGGTCCGATCCTCCAGTGTTTCGATCTTCCAATCCACCGAGAGGTTCAGTTTGGTGCCGGTTTTGGAAAGAAAGGTGCCGGAACTGTTTAAGACCTTGAAATTGTCGGGAGAGGGAGAGGTGATCGGCTCTGTTGGCGAAACGGACGGAGTGGGCGTTTCAGTCGGTGTTTCGGTCGAGGAAACGGTCGGCGACGGTTCTACAGTCGGAGAAACGGTTGGACGTAGCGTTTCGGTTGGCGTTTCGGTCGGTATTGGGTTGAATGAAACGACCGATTGCGTCGGAGCGGACGAAGTCGACTTCGGGTGGTCGGTGGTATCTTTCTGAGGTTTGTTGCAACTGACCAGGCAGAGTGCGGTTAAAGTGATCAATAAAGCCGATGCGATTGTTTTTTTCATACTGCATACCTCCGTAGAAGCGTTTGGATCTTCTTTTTTAGTAGTCATATTATGATTTGTTATATACCATATATTTTGTTGGCATACCTTTATAGTACGTTTTTTTTTGGAAAAAGTCAACGGGAAAATAAAAAAAATAAAAAATTTACATTTTATTATCAATTGAAAAATTCGCCGGGCAAAAATGTGCTTTCTACCGCAACCGCAAGAAGGATGCATCTGCTTTTTTCGGCATGAAAATCGGAAAAGTTGCTTGATTTTTTCGGTCGGGTGTGTTACAATGAAACAGATGAGAAAACAGTAAGGAGTATGGCGATGACAGAACTTCAGCACCGCTTTATTAACGCAAAGCGGGCATTATTTGATAAATTACTGAAAAGATACAATCTTCCGCAACGACAGGCAATCTGTGCGGTAAACGGTCCGCTTTTGGTGCTTGCCGGCGCGGGAAGCGGAAAAACAACGGTACTGGTCGAGCGCATTGCACAGATCATACGGTACGGCAACGCTTATGAATCGGAGGAGATGCCTTCGTGGGTGACCGAAAAAGAAGTAAAGGTGTTGGAATCGGCGCGTTTTTTGGAGGAAAGTGAGATCGTTGCGCTCCTTTCCGGCTATGCGGTCGATCCCTGTCCGCCTTATGCGGTGCTCAGTATTACTTTTACCAACAAGGCGGCAAACGAAATGAAGGAACGTCTTGCCATCAAATTGGGAGAAGATGTCGCGAAAGAGATCTGGGCAGGCACCTTCCATTCGATCTGCGTTCGGATCTTACGAAGATATGGTGACAAGGTCGGTATGCAGCCGAATTTCACCATTTACGATACCGATGACAGCAAAAAAGCGATCGCGTCGTGTATCAAAAAGTTGAATTTGGACGAAAAGGTCTTTACCCCGAAAGCGGTGATGAATATCATCAGCCGCGCCAAGGATCGGTTACTTGATCCGGACGAACTGGCAAAGACGGGACAGAGTGATTTTATGGTATCCAAGGCTGCCGAGATCTATAAAGAGTATGACCAACTTTTGCGTTCCTCAAACGCACTTGATTTTGATGATATCATACGGTTGACCGTGAAACTGCTCCGCACATCGGAGGAGGTGCGCGGATATTACAGAAAGCGGTTTCGTTATGTCTGCATCGACGAGTATCAGGATACCAACAAGGCTCAACTTGAACTGGCAAAATTGCTCATGAACGAGCAGGGCAATCTGATGGTCGTCGGAGATGACGATCAGTCTATCTACCGCTTCAGAGGCGCAACGATCGAAAATATCCTTGGCTTTGATAAGGATTTTGCTTCGGCGCGGGTGATCAAACTGGAGCAGAACTACCGTTCCACCGAAACCATTTTGGACGCTGCAAATGCGATTATCGGTAACAACGAAAAGCGGCATGGTAAAAATCTTTGGTGTGACAGCGGAAAGGGCGAAAAGATCACGCTCAAGTGTCTTGAGACGCAGCACGACGAGGCGCGTTACATTGTGAACAAGATCAGTATGGCAACGGGCGTGGGTGGCAACCGAAAATTTTCCGATTATGCTATCCTCTATCGGATCAACGCGCAGTCGAACGTGCTTGAAAGCGTTTTTGCGCGAAGCGGCATCCCCTATCGTATTCTCGGCGGCACACGGTTCTATGAACGCAAAGAAGTCAAGGACATTCTTGCTTACCTCTGCGTGATCCACAACACGGGAGATGATCTGAGGCTGAAGCGGATCATCAACGAGCCGAAGAGAAAGATCGGACAGACCACCATTGATGCGGTGGAGAGCATTGCGGCATTGGAAGGCGGCTCGATGTTCGATGTCATGGAAAACGCAAGGCTTTTCCCGGCGCTTGCAAAATCGGCAGCAAAACTTTCGGCGTTCTGCGAAATGATCCGGTCTCTTCAAAAGATCGGAAAAGAAGATAGTCTGCCCACGCTCTTTCAGCGCACCATTGAAGATACCGGATATCAGGATATGCTGCTTTCCGAGGGTGTTAAAGAGATCGACAGACTGGAAAATGTCAAGGAATTGGTTTCAAACGCGGTAGAATATGCCGAAAAGACAGAGAATGCAAGCCTTGGCGGATTCTTAGAGGATGTGGCGTTGATCAGCGATATCGATAACTACGACGAAAAAAGCGACGCGGTTGTGATGATGACGGTCCATTCGGCGAAGGGACTGGAGTTTCCGGTGGTGTTTTTGCCCGGTATGGAGGAAGGGATCTTCCCCGGCATGCAGTCACAACACGACAACAGTGAGTTGGAAGAGGAACGGCGTTTGGCATATGTGGCAGTCACGCGCGCAAAGGAAAAACTCTACCTTACGCATGCGAGAGAACGGATGCTGTTCGGACATACGCAGTACAACAGAGTGTCTCGCTTTGTGGGAGAGATTCCAAAGGAATTGATCTCCGATGAGAGCGAACGCAGAGCAAAGGAGAGCACACGCACGGAATGGAAACAAAAGCGCCACGAAGAGGTGCTGTCCGGTGCAAGAAGCAACCTTTGGGGCGATCACTCTGTGGGACAGGGCGATGTCGCCGGAAAGGCGGCGCTCGGACACGATACACAGGCTGTGGCGACGTTTGCTGTCGGAGAGACGGTTCTGCACAGCGTGTTCGGCAAGGGCAGGATCATGAGCTCTATGCCGATGGGGGCGGATACTCTTTATGAGATCGAATTTGAGACGGTCGGCGTCAAAAAATTGATGGGCAATTATGCCAGACTCAAAAAAGGATGACTTTCGTTGACAAAAACAGTAAATGAAAATGTGCGGTGTTGTTCGAAAAATCAACGAGATGTGAGCAAAATAGACAAAAAACAACCAAAAAGATGTGTGGATTGGACAAAATGTCAAAAAACTGTTTTGAATATTCAAAAGAAGGTATTGACAAATCTGTGAACTTGTGATATCATAAGGATGGTGATACATATCACACGAAAAAAATCGATTTTTGGAGGAAACAAAAATGACAAAGCGTATCGTAGCACTTCTGATCGCAGTTTTGTTCGTTGCGTCCTGCTCCATGCTGACTGCATGCACCGGCGGCGATAACACTACTGATGCACAGAAACCCACTGAGAAACCGTCTCAGTCTTCTGCACAGCCTACCGAGTCTGTACAGCCCACTCAGTCTGCGCAGCCCACTGACTCTGCAGAACCCACACCCACACCTACACCCACACCTTCTGAAGCGTTCGATCCCGGCGAAGAGCCCGATAGAGCAGCAGATGAATCCGCATGGGTTGAATGGTTGATTAACATTTACGACAATGACTTTGATTATGCTGACACTCTGTCCGATCTCGGTTATCCCTATCTTGAGGGTGGCGTTTCTTATGACAGCATGAAGGCCGACGGTTGCCAGGATTCTAGCGCTTGGGAAACTTGGGGTGGCGCGTACCAGATGTGCTATCAGTTCGACAAGACCGAATGGGACGGCACTGCTTCCATTAATACTGAGGACTATGCATACGATGTAGAGATCTTCTACAGACCTGTTGACGACGATTATGTACCCCAGGGCGATGGAAAATTCCAGAAGGTTTCTTGCGCTCCGTGGTCCTGCTATGTATGGGGCGGCGATAATCCCCGCGTTATCTACCGTTTCAAGGCTTATGATGCCGGCATGAGACTGAGCATGGCTAAAGACGATGCCGGTAATGATATTCCTCAGGAATATGAGTTCATCTTCTTGATTTCCTACAAAGAAAGTGGCGATATTATCGGTTGGAACCAGTACTACTCTGCTTGCACCGATTCTACCATGGCATTCTTGCAGAAGGCTATCGATGAGGGCATCGTAACTCCTGACTAATTGAATCACGAAAAAACAACCACACTTCGGTGTGGTTGTTTTTTATAGGAGAAATTGCCCTTTCCAAGAGGTGATCTCTTTTTTGATGTCTTTTCGGTAGATGTAAAGATAGCAGAGGTTCAGCATGGTCATGACGGCAACAGAAAGATCTGCTGTTTTCCAAAGCAGATCTTTTGGAAAAAACGGCGCAAATAGGCAAGAAAACAGAAAAAGGACGCGCAGAACTCTTGAAGAGCATTTTTTGAAGGATAGAAAATCAGCACAGCGGTCAAGGTAAAAGGACCAACAGACCATCGTTGCAAATGCAAACAAAAAAAGTGATATACATAAAAGCGGCGCGGTGATTTTACCGAAGCCGTTTTTTAAAACGGAGAGTAATGCCGCCGTGGGATTGTCAAGCGGCTTTTCCCCCAAGAGCAGCGTTACGCCGGTCAAAGTACAGAGCAGGTGCGTATCCACTCCGACCTCCACGACCCCTAAAGCACCTTGACAGGCACTGTAACGAACGGAACTGGCGGCGTGTGCCATCGGAGCAGTGCCGCAACCTGCCTCATTGGAGAGAAGCCCACGGATGATCCCGTAGCGCAGTGCTGTGGAGCCGGAGAAAAATGCGCCCCAACCGACGGCATTTATTTGGAAAGCTTCCTTGAAAATGCGTTGGAATACGGTGGGCAAAGCGGAAGCGTTACGGACGATGACCGTTAAGCAGAGGATGCTGTAAAGTGCTGTTGCAAAGGGTACGGCGGCAGAGGCAACGGAAAAGAGGCGCTTGTTTTTAGAGAAAAGTGTGAAAAGCAAAAGCAAAAACAGAGCAAAACTGACCGAGAACTTTGGCAAAGAGAGAAGATCTTCGGTGACTTCTGCGGTGGCGGCGGATTGGAGGATGTTTCCGACGGAAAATCCGCAAAGAATACAAAAGAAACAAAAGAGAACGGCGGCACATTTCGGAAAGATATAGTACATTGCACCGCCGAAATGCCCGTTTTGGTCGTTTTTTCGTTTTGAGATCGCAAGAACGATTTCTGCAAACTTGATCACGGCAGCGGCAAGTCCTGACAGCCACATCCAGAACAAAACGCCTGCCCCGCCTTTTGCGACAGCATCGGCAACACCGATGATGTTTCCAAGTCCGAGCGTTCCTGCGAGTGCCATCAATACCGAGCGCGTCGGGGAGACACCGTTGCTTCCGACAGAAAGCCCCTTCAACATCTTCGGAAGATGCCGAAAGGGGATACCTTTTAAATAGAACAGAAAAAATCCTGCAAGGAGAAATAACAAGACCGGAAGAAAGATACCGGATAGAATGCGGTTGATATTTTCCATAAGTACTCCAAAAGAAAGGTGAGAAAAGTTTGCTGTAAAAGAAATTTTATTCTTTATTTATAGATATGCCTGACATTTTGTAAGCAGAACGCGCACCCTGTGTTTCGGTGCAAAAAATATATGTGAACAACATGTAAATTTCTGAAAAAAGACTTGAAAAAATAGAAAATTGTGCTATAATGATTTCAGAAATTAGCACTCACACAATTTGAGTGCTAAAAACCGACAGACTTTGAACAGAGCTGTCAAGAAAGCAGGAGGAAAATAATATGAAACTGAAACCTTTGTTTGATAAAGTCGTTCTGAAAATGAATGAGGCGGAAGAGACCACCAAGAGCGGTCTGATCCTGACCGGTGGCGGCAAAGAAAAGCCGCAGACTGCTACGGTCATCGCTGTCGGAGGCGGCAAGCCGTGCAAAGACGGTGTTGAAAAAATGGTCGTCAAGGAAGGCGATCAGGTGTTGCTCAGCAAGTATGCCGGCGACACTGTCAAAGTGGACGGCGAAGAATATTTGATCGTCGCACAGAGTGAAATTCTTGCTATTGTAGAATAATAATTTAGTGTAGAATAATAATTTAGGAGGAAAAAATCATGTCTAAAGAAATTGCATATGGCTCTGAAGCAAGAGCAAAACTGCTTACAGGTATTGATAAACTGGCAAACACCGTTAAGATCACTCTTGGCCCCAAGGGTAGAAATGTCGTTCTTGACAAGAAGTACGGCGCACCGCTGATCACCAATGACGGTGTGACCATCGCCAAGGAGATCGAACTGGAAGATGCGATGGAAAATATGGGTGCACAGCTTGTTAAAGAGGTTGCAACCAAGACAAACGACGCTGCAGGTGATGGTACAACGACCGCTACTTTGTTGGCACAGGCATTCATCACCGAAGGTATGAAGAATGTCACTGCAGGCGCAAATCCGATCGTTTTGCGTAAGGGCATTCAGAAGGCTGTTGATGCCGCAGTTGTTGCACTTCGCGCGAATGCGCAGAAGGTCAATGGCTCTGAAGATATCGCAAGAGTAGGTACGATCTCTGCGGGAGATGAGACCATCGGTAAACAGATCGCAGAAGCAATGGAAAAAGTCACATCCGACGGCGTGATCACCGTGGAAGATTCCAAGACGGCAGAGACGTACATCGAAGTAGTCAAAGGTATGAAATTTGATCGTGGCTATCTGTCTCCTTACATGGTTACCGATACCGACAAGATGGAAGCGGTACTGAGCGATGCATACGTGCTGATTACAGACAAGAAGATCTCGAATATCCAAGATATTCTTCCGCTTCTTGAGCAACTCGTTCAGTGCGGCGGTAAACTGCTGATCGTGGCAGAGGATGTGGAGAGCGAAGCGCTGACCACGCTTGTTGTCAACAAACTGCGCGGTATGCTGAATGTCGTTGCGGTCAAAGCTCCGGGCTTTGGTGACAGACGCAAGGATATGCTGAAGGATATTGCGGTTCTGACGGGCGGTGAAGTGATCTCTTCCGAACTTGGTTTAGAACTCAAGGATGCAACCATTGCACAACTCGGCAGAGCAGATCAGGTCAAGGTCGACAAGGAAAACACGACCATCGTTGGCGGAAAGGGCGATCCTGCGGCTGTACAGGCAAGAGTGGCGCAGATCCGTCAGAATATCGCAACGACCACATCCGATTTCGATCGTGAAAAACTGGTGGAGCGTCTTGCAAAACTGGCAGGTGGCGTTGCGGTGATCAAAGTCGGCGCGGCTACGGAAGTGGAAATGAAGGAAAAGAAGCTCCGCGTGGAGGACGCACTCAATGCAACCAGAGCGGCTGTGGAAGAGGGCATTGTCGCAGGCGGCGGTACCGCTTACCTCAATGTTATTGAAGCTGTTTCCGCTCTCTTGCAGACCACGACCGGTGACGAGAAAACAGGTGTACAACTTGTTGTAAAGGCACTGGAAGCACCGGTGCGCCAGATCGCTGCAAACGCAGGCTTCGAAGGCTCTGTGATCGTCAACAATATCCTGTCTTCCGGCAAGAAGAACTATGGCTTTGATGCATACAGTGAGAAGTATGTTGATATGATGGAAGCCGGCATTGTTGATCCGACCAAGGTAACTCGTTCTGCGCTGCAGAATGCGGCATCGATCGCGGCAACTGTGCTTACAACGGAAGCAGTTGTTGCCGATAAGCCGGAACCGGTCAAGGCAGATCCCGCAGCAGCAGGCGCGATGGGCGGAATGTATTGATCGAGCATATTAAAACAGCATAAAAAGGGGCTGTAAAGAACTTGACGTTTTTTACAGCCCAAAAAACAGACGGCAACAGGACCGTCTGTTTTTATATTCCGTCTATTTAAAACTTTTGATCAAATTATTATCGAAGACTTCGCAAACTCCGAGGGCAGAACCGCTTGGTGAAGCGCTGAATTATCTTTCTTCAAACAGCAGTCTTCCTTCGATTCCGATCTTACCGTCAGAATCGCGAATGGTGCGAAAGATGTAACTGCCATCCGTTGGGTTGACGGCTTTGTAGACGGTCAATGTCTCTCCAAGGTGTCCTTCGGCAAGGTAGGAGAGGGATAGTTCCTTCAAGCGCATTTTTTCTACTCCGGGAATGAAGTCGCAGAGCATGTCGGGATAGCGAGTGTTGTTCATGTGCATATTACGGTCGCACACGCTGTAACCAACAGTAAATTTCCCGACTTCTTCTAGCGGCAGATCACGCGGAATACGGAATTTCAAGGGTGCGGAGACCTCAATTGGCTCAGCATATTTTAGTTCAAGACCCGAATCGGCGACCTTAATGAGTGCTTTACTCTCAAAATCAATATATGCCCAAACGGAAGAAAGAACAGCGACCGGTTCGCCATCCTTCAAAAGCCTTGAACAACGGTTGAAACTTACGCCCTTGCTCTCGCACGCCCATGTCTGTCCCGTGATCTCGTCATATGCATGAAGCGGTTTCAAGATCGACACGGCAAGACGAGACAGTACGAATGCCTGTCCCTTTGCGATACAGCGGTCATAACCGAAGCCCGCTGATTCAATGTGCAGGTTAGCGGTCTCTTGCAGGTAACGCAGTGTGCCGGAGGGACGCAATTCGTTGTTGCAGTCGCAGTCATGGGAATTGATGATATAAGAAGCGGAAAAGGGTACGGGAATCATTGGCGGCTTTTTCTCCTTTTTTTGATTTTGCGAAGATCTTTGAGCATTTTTAAGGCATCCTTGACCGGGGAAACGGAGGAAGCCAGCGTATTGTGATTGATGATCTTGACCGGAATTTCCGTGATCTTTGCGCCGTGATCCTTCGCGGACAGCAGGATCTCCAAATCAAAGGCGAAACCTGTCGTTTCCAACGCGCCGAACAGGCGGTGTGCCATCTCTTTTTTGAAGCCCTTGATGCCGCACTGCGAGTCACTATGTGAAAAGCCGGCATAGAGCGAGATGATCTTTAGATAGCATTTGGACATCAAAACGCGTAGAGGCGAGTAGCCCATATATCCGTCCTTTGCGATGGCTCGGGAACCGAGGAGAATGTCAACGGCAGGATCGTTTTCGAAAACTTCCAAAAAGTGAAGGATCTGATCGGTACCGTAGGCAAGGTCGCTGTCGGTAAAGAGGATGAATGCCCCTCTCGCCTCTGTCATTCCTTTTTTCAGTGCTCCTCCTTTGCCTTTGTTTTTTTCATAAGAGAGGAGATGCAGAGCGGGCAGTTGTTTTTCAAGAGAAGCAACGATTTCGGGTGTACGGTCGTGACTGCCGTCATTGACCGCAATGATCTCATATTCATCCTGCAATTTTAAGTGCAGAGCGTTGTTGAGCGTGCGGATATTGTTTTCGATGGTCTTCTCCTCGTTGTACATCGGGAGAACAACAGATAAACGGATCATATAAAGAATAAACAGTCCTTTGCTTGTTTTACTGTCTGATCTCAACCAGTACACCGAAAACAAAGCATCGGTCATCGTTCGATGACGTATTGGCACAGGTGTAAAGTTCGAGAACACGATCGGTATCGGTCAGCTCCAGATCCTCTCGTTGATGGATGGATTTGTCCTTGATACTGTTGATGGCGGCGAGATATTGCGTGCCCGTCTGATACATCACACCGGATGGCGTACCTTCCGAGGCAACTCCTTCGTATACCGAGAAGATCAGATATTTGAGGGCGGCATCTTTGGTGTAAATGTAGATATATTGGTATTTTTCGAACATCGATTGCTTTTTGAACTCCAGAAGTCTGTTGAACATCGTGCCACGTGTGCGGATGTTGTGACCGTAGATGATGGTGAACTGATTGTTCAATAGATTTCGACGATTGCGGTAGTCCATAAAGATACTGCCTGCCGTGTTCCATTTTTTGTAAGGGTTGCGATCAAGGTAGTAATCGTTGTCTTTTCCTACCACGACAGGGTAGTTGATATTCGTGCCGGGAATATAGATCCAAGCAAAAACATCGCTGTTGTTGTATTCGGTCTGTAATTCTTCAAGGCGGTCTTTGAAATAGAGATAATTTTCCTCCGAGATCAGCGGATCGGTGTCATCCGGCTGATATTTATCGGTATCTGATCCGCTCGGAGAGTCGTTCCCCGGATCGCTCGGTAAAGGATCATCGGAAGGGTAACTGACGTTTCCTTCGTACATCGCTTCATAATCGGCGATCGGATAGATATTGCTTCCTGTTTCCAAACGCAGCGGTCGTTCAGATTTTCCACTGATAGGGGAAAAGTTGTCTGCGATATCTCCGTATTCATTTTCAGCTTTGATGAAATCTATCACATTGCAGGCTGTTTGATAGAGCGCCCAAATGCCGATGGCAAAAAGGCAACAGGCGAGCATCATCCAAAATAGGTTTGAAAGCCGTTGTTTTTTGGCCTTTGGCTTTTTGGGGGCAAGGTCATCACAGGTGAGTGTGTTCAAAGAATCTTCAAACGTAGAAGGCTTCTTTTGTTCGTTCATGGGTAATCCTCTTTTTATTCGGTATAAATTCCAAGCTCAATCGCCAGTACTTTAAAGACCGGCAGGGAAGCACGGATCGTTTTTTCGGCAACGCAATAAGATATTCTGACATATCCCGGAAGTCCGAAACTGGCTGAGGGAACGATCAGAAGATTGTGCTTTTTTGCTGCTTCCGAGAAAGCCGAATCATTGCCGTCCGGTGCTTTGACGAACAGATAGAACGCGCCTTCTGGTTTGATGCAGTTAAAGCCGTATGCGGTCAGTGCATTATAAAGAAGGTCTTTGTTTTGGTCATATGCCGAGATATCGGAAACTTCATTCATGCAGGTCAAAAGCATTTTTTGAAAGAGCACCGGCGCACAGACATATCCGAGCGCCCTGCCTGCACCGCAGATCGCCGCAAAGAGCGTCTCGCGGTCATCTGCTTCGTGACAAAGCGCAATGTACCCGATGCGTTCGCCCGGGAGCGAGAGCGATTTGCTGTAGGAGTAACAGACGACGGTGTTGTTATAATAGTTCATAACATACGGAACGGTGGCATCGTTATACACCAATTCTCTGTAAGGCTCGTCCGCGATGATGAAAATGGGGTGACCGTATTCTTTCTGCTTCTTTTCAAGCATCAATGCGATTGCAATGAGATCTTCCTCCGGGATAATTGCACCGGAAGGGTTGTTTGGAGAATTGAGGATGATGGCACGGGTTTTTTTATTCACCGCGGCAGTCAGTTTTGAAATGTCGGGGCGGAAGGTATCGGTCTTGGCGGGTACACTGACCACCTTTGCGCCGGCTGTATTTGCAAATACTTTGTATTCCGGAAAATAGGGAGCAATGACGACCACCTCTTCGCCTTCTTCTTCGACTAGCGCAGAAAGAGAAATGGTCAGAGAAGCGGCGGCGCCGCAAGTCATATAGATGTCCTCTGCCGTTTGCGTTCTGCCGAAGCGACGGTTGATGGTTTCCGCCACCGCTTTGCGCACTGCCGTGTCTCCGGGAGCGGAGGAATATCCGTGCAGGACTGTCGATTCGGTGTTTTCAAGAAGGGAGATCAGCGTATTTTTAACCGATTCCGGTGCGGGAATGGAGGGGTTTCCGATAGAAAAATCGTAGACTTTATCCTCGCCGAGCAATTTTTTTTGCTGTAATCCGTATTCAAAAAGATCTCTGATCACAGAGCGATTTTGGCCGAGTGCGCACATTCTTTTATTTGCCATTGCTATAAACTGCCTTTCTGCGAAAGGCATCGACGGGGTTATGAAACCGAG
>CAZUWA010000016.1:0-32429 GCA_964623895.1 uncultured Lachnospiraceae bacterium
AGAAAAAGTTGCTGCATAACAAGCCATACGACACTCCGGCTATGATCGGTATCAAATGGCAAATGGACGTGAAAATTCGTTCCGAAAGTTTGTTATTCGGAAAAAACGGTCAAAAATTCTATCAATACACTATGATAAAAGAAGCGTCCGGAAAGCGTTTTATCTATGCTTACGAAGAAAACAGCGGTTATTCCACCATAGACTTTGTAAAACGTGCCATTACTTTCTTTGGGTATGCTCCAAAGACGATTCAGACCGACACCGGAGCAGAATTTACCCATTTCACAAGAACTAAGCGCACACATCCTGAAAGCCCCGGTATTTGATCGTGCGTGAGAGTTCAACGAGCGTCAGCAAAAGCGCTTAACAAAACTCGTTACTTTATTTCTTGACTTTTTGGGTCTTATATCATTGACAAAACTACATAATTGATGAGGGTGTAATTTAGGGAAAACCTTGACAAGTAAATGTGTTTGTGCTATACTGTACCTGTAAAAGTTTGGTCCGGTCATCCGGAGAAAGGATCGTGTTGATGAAAGGATTCGTAAATTGTAAAGTATATGTAGAAGGACAGGGAATTGTGACTACCTGTATAGGTTTTGAAAACGGAAAGATTGCCTATATCGGCGAAGATGCGCACGGCATTGAAGAGATCGCGAAGATTTCCGACAGTCAGGTCGTTATCCCGGGGTTTATTGATGAACATATCCACGGCGCAGCAGGTTGTGATGCAATGGACGGAAATATCGAAGCGCTTTCCAAGATCGCAACTGCCATTGCGAGCGAAGGAACGGTCGGTTTTCTTGCCACCACCATGACGCAGTCCCCGGAAAACATTTCGAACGCGATGACTGCTGTGAAGGAGTACATTGAAGACGGACACAAAGAAGGCGCGGAGGTTCTCGGTATCCATCTCGAAGGGCCGTTTATCTCCACCAAACACGTTGGCGCACAGCCGATCGCCTATGTCGTTGCCCCTGATATTGAGACGTTCAAAAAGTATAATGAGCTTTCCGGCAACAATATCCGCATCGTTTCAATGGCACCCGAAGTAGAAGGCGCTAAGGAATTGATCAACTATATGTCTTCCGTTGGTGTTGTTGCTTCCGCAGGGCATACCGATGCGACCTGTGGGGATATCGAAAACGCCATTGCCGCAGGACTAAAAAATGTGACACATACCTTCAATGCACAGAAGGCGCTGCACCACAGAGAGATCGGCACGGTCGGTTCGGCGCTCCTTTTTGACGAACTGAACTGCGAACTGATCTGTGATACGATCCACGTTTCCGTTCCTGCCATCAAATTGGTGATCAAGAATAAGCCTCATGACAAACTTACGTTGATTACTGATGCAATGCGTGCAAAGCATATGCCGGACGGCGAATCGGAACTTGGCGGTCAGTTGGTGATCGTGAAGGGCGAAGAAGCGCGTTTGGTGGACGGCACATTGGCTGGGTCTGTGTTGAAAATGAATAATGCTGTCAGAAATATAGTCACTCTTTGCGATGTTTCTCTTACCGATGCGGTGGATTTTGCCACGATCAATCCCGCAACCACTTTGGGCATCGCAGATCGACTCGGGTCGATCAAGGTCGGCAAGGATGCCAGCATTGCAGTAATTGACGAAAACACCTTTGAGATCGGTATGACGATTAGACAAGGCGCGGTCGTATATACCAAATAAAAAGAGAGGATGTTAAAAAAGTCTGTTTGACTTTTTTAACATCCTTTTTAGTATTTCTTTTTTTCGTAGGTGAAGAGAATAGGGTGGACTGCAACGGCAGTTTCGCTTCCTGCCAATGTGGAAAGAGTCACCGAGACATAGGGTGTGGGATTATAGCGGCTTGTGCTGGAAAGTTTTCCGCCGCCGGTAATGTTTCCAAACATCTCACCCCAACCGCCTTCATAATTTAAATATTCCCTGAAATCGTTGTAGTGATTGTAGGTGTAAAATAGGTACCGTTCGCCAACCTCGGTGATCACACCGTTTTTGCCTGAACGCGCATAAACGATCCTTGAAGCACCACGCGTGATCTTACTGCCGTTGTTGTATTTTGTCGGTTGGTAACTTGGATCACAGTCATTACCGGTCGTGCCGATATCCAGCTCATAATAGGTGAGACTGCCCCCGCATCCGGAAATATTCGGCAGTGCGGGTTCGTAGGGATAGCGGGAAGTATCACCGGAAAAGCGACTATGGTTCACTCTGAGGTATTCTCCCCAAGGGCTGTCAGAAGGTTTGGTGTTTTTGTCTGGACTGTAATTTGCAGGGATATTGCCGAATGCCATCAGATAAGCTGCCACCTCTTCAAGCGTGACATATCCACCGCCTTTATAAATCTCATTCACAACTTCGCCGTAAGCATTGACGACATAATAGGTGTTGCCGTCTGCTGAATATAAGGCTGCGCTGTTCTTGACGAAAAGCCCGTTTTCCTTTGGACGGTACTCCGAAACAGTCGGTTCTTGGTCTTGCTCTTCGATGGAACCGGACATGAAACCGTGCTGACTTCTGTAGTATGCGTCAAGATAACTTTCTGCCGGCTGATAGTTTGCGTAAAACTCGGAAGAGGTTATGCCAACATAAGGATCACCGATAGGCTCATTCTTGTTTAGAACTATGGTGTTGCTGACGACATTTCCGATCATGCAAACAACGGTCGCTTCACCATCGGTCAGTGCATAGACTTTATTACCCTCGATTCTGACATTTTTATTGCCGTCAATGACCTTGAAAATGGCAGTTCCGGAGGCGTTGCCGGGTGTTACGACATAAGATAGCGTTGCAAACTCTCCGACCGCCAATTTTTCTCTGTCGGTTTGTAGGCAAATCGAGGTTGCCGCAATGTCTTCTCCGTTGTCCAGTACACGCACGGTGATGGGTGCGCTGACTATATTTTCTGCGTGTGCCGAAACAGTCACTGTTCCGGATGCCATGCCTGTCAGTTCTCTGCCGTTCAGAGTAGCGCAGTCTTTGCCGTCGATTATCTCAAAAACGATCATGTCTTCACTGAGATGTGATAGGGTAGTGACCAATTCAGCATTCAGTGTGACTTTTTCTCCGGTAGTGATCTCGTTTTTCGGAGAAGAGATCGTTAAAGTGCCGAAACCGGCAGAGCTTTCAATGACTTTGACCTTGACACTGTCGACTGCGTTCCCCACTGTTGCGGTCACGACCGCTTCTCCTTGCTTCAAACCGATCAGATAACCTGAATTGCTGATTCTGACACAGTCGTTTGAGACGGTCCAATAAACTTCGTTGTCATTTGCACCAAACAAAAAGTATTGCAGTTTTTCGACTCCGCCGACCTCTACGGTATAGTATCCGTCACTACTGATGATGGATATCGATTCGGCTGTTTCGGTGGTGCATCCGGCAAGAAAAAGGAATGCGATGATGAGCAGTGCAGCCGTGATTTTTTTTATCATGATGTCTCCTGTGTTTTCAACATTTTAACTCGTTCTTTGTAGTCGGGCATATATCTTTCGATCAATTTGTAAAAGCGTGCGCTATGATCCGGATGCTTTAAATGTGCCAATTCATGAAGCACCACATAGTCTATGGCAGGTTCCGGATAGAGAATCAAATAGCAGGAGAAATTGATGTTTCCTGTTGTACTGCAAGACCCAAATCTTGTCTTGGCAACAGTAATACCAATCTTTTGAGGAATCAACCCGGTGATCTTTGACCACGTTGCGACTTTTTTGAAAAGAATTTCCTCTGCTTTCCTCGTAAGAATTGCGATCGTTTGCGGATCGGTCGGCTGGGGCGCTTTCCCTTTTTGTTTTTCAACGGTGCGGGCAATCCAATTGCTCTTTTTATCGATAAACTGCTCGATCATCCTTTTTTCGATGAAATACGGTGCTCTGACCACCACAGCGCCGCCCGGTTGTACGGTAATCGATATCGTTTTTCTGTTGCTGTATACGATGCGGTAGTTCATATTCACAGCAGTTTCGCTTTCAGCAACAAAGGTCTGATCCGATAGGCATAAAAGGGGCGCAGTTTGTCGTACAGCAAGTCACAAAGAAAAGTCAAGATCGGTGCAAAAATAAGATAAATGCCAACCATTATCCACTGCAGACGATTGATCCCGAATAACACTTTCTCATTGATCCACAAAGCAAATTCCGGCACTTCCTCCCCAATAAATATTGGGAATTCTTCCAAGAGACTTGCAAAATCCATCTCCCCGACAAACATTTTGAAGAAGAGCAGGAGCATTACCGCAAAGCCGACGATCGTCAACCCTGCTTTCGGTAGAAATGCCAGAAAGCGATTTTTGATCTTGCAATCGATCAAATGCTTGGCGATGGGAAACCAACCAAATACAAGGGTATAGCAGATGACGCCGCTGTTAGTCGGCATTAGGATAAAGGAAAGTAGTGCCGTACCCAGATAAATACAGACGGCAAAGAGCGGTTGGTATTCGAGAAGCATAATGTATACCAACATAGATGCCAGACATGCAACCGTCAGATCTGCCACCTCCAATAGGTAGGCGATCGCCAAAATGACGACCGATAATGCGATCATTACACCACCTCTTGCTACGGATGAGGCGGAAAATCCGCTTTTTTGTTGTTTGCGTTTTGCCATAATACGCCTCAACAACAGTGAAACAGGTCGCCGCCCATGCATTTGCAACAACAATTTAAACACAGTAGTCCCTGACAGCAGGAAAGGCAGTTGTTCATGGTGTGCATACCGCTAGTGTTGCGCTGTTGCTGTTCATTTCGCGCGGAGCGGATCTGATCGAGTGCGGTGCGATATTCTTGATTGGTCGGATCAAGGTAGCAAGCGGTCTCAAAGGAGCGCTGGGCGTCATAATAATAGCCTTTTCTGAGATAAACACAGCCCTTCAAGAAATTCCACTCAGCTCCTCTGTCCGAGACGGAAAAAATATCCAAAAGCGTTTCTGCGCGCAGAATATCTCCGTTGTTGATGAATCTTCGAACGCGCGCATAGGTTTCCTTTTCATCAAATGTGCCGCCATATCCATAGTCACTTTCGGCAGACGGATCGGAGCGCATTTTTTGGATCTGCTCGTAGGCAGCGTTGATCTCCTTCATTTTTTCCTCGGCAATTTTTGCCATCGGATCGTTTACATAATTATCGGGGTGATACTTTTTGGCAAGGGCACGGTATGCTTGCTTGATTTCGTCGTCGGTGGCAGTCCGGGCAATGCCCAACACCTCATAGGGATCTTTCATTCTTTTAAATTGCCTCTCTTCCGGTAAATGACTTCTGTTGCCACGCTGTCCAGTCCTTCAAAAAGAATATTTTTGAGGATCGCACGATAGCCCGCGTCATAGATCGGTAGGCGATCGAGCATGGCGTCCGCCTTGTCTGTGCGGATATCCAATGCGTATTTTAAGTCTTCTTTGTTCAGTGCTTCTCCTTTAAAAGGATTGAATCGCCCTTTTTTGCAGTCATCCTGCAGATCATCTGCGGCATCCAAAAGATAGATGTATTCTCCGATCTGTTGTGCGATCTCTGCAAGGGCGTATTCGGCAAGTTCGTCTCCGATACCGTGACAGGCGAGAATGGAGAGCATCTTTCCGGAAAGAATTGCCAATTCTTCCGGGTGCGCCCCCTCTTGTTCGGCGGCTGTCAGATCATTAAAAGCATTTGTGACTGTATTGACGGGAAGGTCGGTTATTTTTTTTGCTTTCTTCAAAGAATACTTGCAGTAAGGTAGGGCGATGCGGTAGGGAAGTCCCTCAAAGAACGGTTCGTCTGCAATATTGTCCTGTACTTTCAAATATTGCAGCAGAGCAGCGCATCCGGCGGCGTAACGAAGTTCTTTGTTTTCTACTGCCACATATTCCGCGGTGGTGTGAAAGCAACTTGATCGCTTTTTGAATTCAGTAGGCAATTTTTCGCATTCTGCACGCAAAAGATAGAGAAAGACGAAGTCATAGGAAAGTGTCAACGCAGAAAAATGCCCGGTATGCCGTCGCTCGGTACGGCAAAGACCGCAGTAGAGTGCGTTATAAAGTGTGTACTCTTTTACTCTCAATTCTTCATTTTTCGGCTTGATGTATCCAAACATAACGCTTCCTCCTGTTGACCACAACATACATATTATACACGATATTTCAAAAAATGTAAAGAGTGTTTTTTGGAAGTTTGGAGTTTCCTGTAAAAAAGTGACTTTCGGTCGGAATTTGCAGGTGGAAAGCAAGATTGTTTGGAAGAAAATTCTTGATTTTTACTAAAATATATGATATACTTACTTTGTATATTTGTAAGTATATTGAGTACTTGGGAATATTACAAAAACGCAGGTAATCGTATAGTAAGGAGTGCGCCGCTTTGGCGGAGGTCACGGTGCGAATCCGTGTGCCTGCATACTATTGGCAAAGAGGCGAAGCGAGTGGCGGAGGAAAGAAGATGAAAGAAGCGATGAAAAAAAAAGATATTCTTTCTATGAACGAGGGAGAACTGACAGAATATGTGAAGTCGCTTGGTTTTCCTGCATTTCGCGGAAAGCAACTTTACGGTTGGATGTATAAAGGGGCATCCTATGAAAATATGTCCAACATTCCCGCGGCAATGAAGGAGACGCTCAAAAAAGAAGCGCTGTATCCCCTACCGTTGATCGAACGGAAACTGGTTTCTGCCATTGACGGCACGGTCAAATATCTTTTCAGACTATATGACGGACAATTGGTTGAAAGCGTTGTCATGCAGTATGAACATGGATTGTCTATATGCATTTCCAGTCAGGCAGGGTGTCGGATGGGGTGTAAATTCTGCGCTTCTACCTTAAACGGCAAGGATCGAGATCTTCTTACTTCAGAACTTTTAGGGCAGATCATTGTTGCTTCCGCGGATCTCGGCAAGCGCATTTCCAATGTTGTGATGATGGGCATTGGTGAGCCGCTTGACAATTATGACAATGTCTTACGTTTCCTTCATTTGATCGGGGATAAAAAAGGATTGGGCATTGGTGCAAGGCATATTTCGCTATCAACTTGCGGTTTGGTTGACCGGATCAGGATGCTTCAAAATGAGGATCTGCAGATCACGCTTTCTGTATCTCTTCATGCCTATGACAATGCCCATCGATCAGCCATCATGCCGGTCAACAACAAATGGTGCATTGAGGAATTGCTTTCTGCTTGTCACGATTATTTTGAGGCGACCGGAAGACGCATTTCATTTGAATACACTCTCATTTCAGAGATGAATGACGATGAGGAAGGAGCGGTCAAGTTGGCGGCGATCCTTAAAAAGTACATGAAAGATATGCCAATTCATGTCAACCTCATTCCTGTCAATCCGGTTGAGGAACGTGGGTTTGACAGAAGCAGTCAATCGCGGGTGGAACGGTTCAAAAAGGTGCTTTTGAGTGAAGGGGTAAACGCAACGGTCAGAAGAAAACTCGGAGCGGATATCAACGCTTCTTGCGGACAGTTGCGACATCAGAATAAATGATTTGACGAAAGGAGGCTGACGGAAGATGAAACATTACGGATTGACCGATGTCGGAAGAAAACGGCTAGTCAACGAGGACACCTTTGCAGACAGAGATCTGCCCGGCGGTTGCTTTACGGCAGTAGTCTGTGACGGTATGGGCGGTGCCGCAGGCGGCGGAATTGCCAGTTCGATTGCTAAGGATGTCTTTTTGGAGGAACTTGAAAAACAGCTTGCAAGCTATTTTGCCGAAGATATGGCAGATGGGATGCCTGCGGTGATCATTCCCAGACTGATGTGTAATGCAACAAAAGCGGCCAATACTGCCATTCATGACCTTTCTGTCAGCCAAAATGCTCTCTCCGGAATGGGTACGACCATTGTTGCGGCAGTTTTGTATAAAAATGATGCCTATATCATTCATGTGGGGGATAGTAGGGCATACTGTTTCTACGGTAAAAAATCTGCACAGTTGACAAAAGATCATTCATATGTGCAAGAGATGGTCGACAGTGGTAGGATGACGCCGTCAGAAGCGGAAAAAAGCAGTATGAAGAATGTGATCGTGCGTGCCGTGGGCATTGAGGACAGTGTTCTGCCGGATGTTACCTCCTTTTCCTTTGTCAATGCCGACTACCTTCTGCTTTGTACAGACGGACTGTCGGGATATCTCAGCGAAGAAGAAATGCAGAAAATCGTTCGTCAACCGGATGAAGAGATCGGCTTTGAGAGAAAAGTCCGGTTCATGATCGAACTTGCCAACAAGCGGGGCGGCGCGGATAATATTACCGCCTACTTGATAGAATTTGATAAAGGTGGAAATGGATGAAAATGAGTCGGTATGATCAGTTGATCGGTCAAATCTTAGACGGAAGATATCGCGTCGATGCTCTTTTGGGGATCGGTGGAATGGCGGTGGTTCTGCTCGGATATGATTTGAGAGACAAGCGTAAGATTGCGATCAAGATGCTAAGGGAAGAACTGGCAAAGGATGAGCAGGCGGTGAAGCGTTTTGTGAGCGAATGCAAGACAGCTTCAATGATGGATCATCCGGGTCTTGTCAAAATCTACGATGTGGTCATTGACGAAGATGATAAATATATGGTGATGCAATATATCGAGGGAGAAACATTGCGCACCTATATCGATCGCGTTGGTACAATTTCACCCGATCGTGTGATTGCCATTACCAAGCAGATCTTAAAGGCACTTACTTTTGTTCATGCAAAAGGCGTTGTGCATCGAGATGTCAAACCGCAGAATATTTTGATCCTTAAAAACGGCGATGTTGTTTTGACCGATTTCGGTATTGCGAAAAATTCGGAAAATGAAGAAACGGAGAAAAAATCAGACGATAGTAAAACGGTAGGCACGATATATTATGTTAGCCCGGAGCAAGCGGAGAACGAGAAGGTGGACGCGAGAAGCGACCTCTATTCTCTTGGTGTCACGGTCTTTGAAATGTTGACCGGCGTATTGCCTTTCAACGGAGAAAGCACTCTTGAGATTGTGAAGATGCATTTAAATGTCGAGCCGCCGCATATCAGAGATATTTTGCCTACCGTTCCGAAGGGATTAGAGCAATTTGTGCTTTATGCTATGGAAAAATCTCCCGCGGATCGGTTCCAGTCAGCAGAGCAGATGTTGCGCTATCTTGAAGTTTTGGAGGCAGATCCTTTTGCGGTATTCGCCATTGCTCCAAGGGATCAGTATCGCATCTATCTTGAAGAAGAGGAAAAGAAAAATGCACTTTCGGAAAAAGCGGAAGAGGATGAAGAGGAGAAAGAAGTCGTGCGCTATTTAAAGGGAGACAGTTGGTCGCCGATCCCGATCTTGTCCGGTATTTGCGTTGCCCTTGCCATCGTATTGGCGGTTTCCGGCTACTATGCGCTAGTCAATATCTTTTGGGACAGCGATCTGAACGTCTTCAAGGATCGTTCGGGAGAAGATGTGATCATTGAGAATTATATCGGCGAAGCATTCACCGAAGCGGATCGTGCCCATCTTCTTGATGACATCGGCTATCAAAAAGTGACCATTATTGAAGAGCACAGCGAAATCCACGAAAAGGGTGTCGTGTTTGCACAAGAGCCAAAGGGTGGGGAAGTACGTAAATTAAAAACGGTGGAATTGACGGTCTATATCAGTCTCGGCAGTAATACCGTGGATGCTACCATGCCCGATTATTCGATGCAGGACTACCGGATCGTGCACCAAAAACTTGTCGATGCAGGTTATAAGGTGGTGCTACAAGAAGTTATCAGCTCGGCAGTAGACAGTTGTTTGATCATCGAGACTGTCCCACCTGCAGGCAGTAAGACTACCGAGGGCATGACCGTGACCTTACGGTACAGCGCCGGGCCGGATGCCGACAAGGTGATCTACTATTTCCCTGAATTTGTGGGGAAAACAGAAAGAGAGGCGGCAGAGTATATCAGTTCATACGGTTTGAATCTGGTCTCTGTGGAGTATGTATATTCGAATGACGTTTCGGAAGGAACAGTGATTTCATGCAGTGTCAGCAAAGGACCGAAACCGATTTTGACGCCGATTAAATTGGTTATAAGTTTAGGCATTGATCCGAACAATATTTTGCCGCCGAGCGAACCGACAATTGATCCGATAAGTGAGTAAAAGGATATGAATCGAGAAGAAAACAAAAGATTACACACAAGAAATTTTAGCATTATTGCGCACATTGACCACGGCAAATCCACATTGGCTGATCGACTTTTAGAGGCGACTAAGACTGTTTCCAAAAGAGAAATGGAATCACAGCTTCTTGACAATATGGAACTGGAGAAGGAGCGCGGAATCACCATCAAGGCGCGGGCGGTCAAGATCGACTATGAGGCACCGGACGGTGAGATCTATCATTTGAACCTGATCGATACCCCCGGGCACGTTGACTTCAATTACGAAGTTTCTCGCTCGCTCAACGCCTGCGAAGGAGCGCTTCTGGTAGTAGACGCGACGCAAGGCATTCAAGCGCAGACATTGGCAAATGCTTACCTCGCAGTAGATGGAGATCTGGAGATCCTGCCGATCATTAACAAGATCGACCTTCCCTCTGCGCGTGTTGATGAGGTCAGAAAAGAAATTGAGGATGTCATCGGTGTTCCTGCGGAAGGATGCCCTGCCATTTCCGCTAAAACGGGATTAAATATCGGGGATGTTTTGGACGCGATCGTGAGAGACATTCCACATCCCCAAGGAGATGAGAATGCCCCTCTTAAATGCCTAATTTTCGACTCCTATTACGATCCGTACCTTGGCGTTGTAGTCAACATCCGAGTAATGGATGGCATATTGAAGCCCGGTATGCAGGTCAGAATGATGCACTCCGGATCTGTTTTTGAAGTGGTGGAAGTGGGCACGATGTCTCCCTTTGGGTTGGCGAAATGTGACGAACTCTCGGCGGGGGATGTTGGATATCTCACTGCTAGCATCAAAACAGTGGCGGATACACAGGTCGGCGATACCGTTACAACGGTGGAAAACGGCGCGATCGAGCCGCTTCCAGGATTTAAAAAGGCACAGCCGATGGTGTATGCAGGTATCTATCCTTTGGATGGAAGCAAGTACGGAGACTTACGAGATGCCCTTGAAAAGTTGAATCTGAATGATGCCGCACTCAGTTTCGAGCCGGAAACCTCTGCCGCCCTTGGTTTTGGATTCCGCTGCGGTTTTTTGGGGCTTTTACACATGGAGATCATAGAGGAGCGTTTGGAACGGGAATTCAACCTTGATCTCATTACTACTGCGCCTAGCGTTGTTTATAAGATCGAAAAGCGGAACGGGGAGATCGTTTTGATCGACAATCCGTCCAACTATCCTGCGGCGGATGATATTACGGAAGCATTTGAGCCGTTCGTTAAGGCAAGCATCATCACTCCTACTGAGTTTGTCGGTGGGATTATGGATCTTTGTCAGGATCGCAGAGGTGTTTTCAAGGACATGAAGTATATCGATGCTGTGCGTGTAGAGTTACACTACGTTCTGCCGCTCAACGAGATCGTATACGACTTTTTCGATGCTTTAAAGAGCAGAAGCAGAGGGTACGCTTCACTTGACTATGAATTTGAGGGTTATCAGCCCGGAAAGATGGTCAAGTTGGATATTCTTCTTAACGGTGATATGGTAGATGCACTTTCCTTTATCGTCCATGCCGACAAGGCATACGGAAGGGCAAGAAAGATCACCGAAAAACTGAAAGACAATATTCCGCGCCAACTTTTTGAAGTGCCGGTGCAGGCGGCGATCGGCGGAAAGGTCATTGCCAGAGAGACGGTAAAGGCAATGCGTAAGGATGTCCTTGCCAAGTGCTACGGCGGTGACATTACCAGAAAGAAGAAACTGCTTGAAAAGCAAAAAGAAGGCAAAAAGAAGATGCGCCAACTCGGCTCGGTGCAAGTTACTCCGGAAGCCTTCATGGCGGTTCTCAAACTTGATGATGAATAAGATTGGGCTGTACATCCATGTTCCGTTCTGCATACAAAAATGCCTTTATTGCGATTTCTATTCGCTATCCGGCAGGGAAGATAGGATGGAACGTTATATCGATGCCATAGTTAGGCAGTTGAATGCGCTGAAAAGCACGCGTGTCGTTGATACAGTCTACATCGGCGGTGGCACACCGAGCATGTTGCCGATCGCACTTCTTGAAAAACTGCTTAAGGCTGTCTTTGCAAATTACAATATTGAAAGCAGAGCGGAGATCACTTTGGAAGCCAACCCTGCAACTGTAGAGGCAGAGGATGACACCTTTTGCCGTTACCGTGCGTTGGGGATCAATCGCATTAGTTTCGGCGTGCAGTCTTCCGATGACTTTTTATTGAAGCGCATCGGCAGAAAGCATAACTTTGCCGAAGCGGTCGAATCGATCAATGCGGCCAAGTGCGCGGGATTTGAAAATATCAGTGCGGATTTGATGTATGCCCTGCCGGGGCAAACAACGGAAGGATTTTTAAAAAGTCTTTCTGTTCTTGCGGCACTTGAAATTTCGCACATTTCGATGTACGGCTTGAAGATTGAGGATAATACTCCATTCGGCAGGGACAAGACTCTTGTTTTGCCGGATGAGGAGGAGCAGTGCGCCATGTATCTTGGGGGCATTGAACTTCTTGCGAAATTCGGTTACAGACAGTATGAGATCAGCAATTTTGCAAAGGATGGCTTTCCTTCAAGGCACAATCTTCGCTACTGGAAGAGAGAAGAGTACCTCGGATTCGGTCCGTCCGCCCATTCTTTTTTTGAAAATTACCGTTTTTCGGTCGGCAGAGATCTTGAAAACTACTGTGCCTGCACCGATTTTTCGCTGTCTTCTCCAATCTATGAAGAAAAGCAGTTGATCGGAATGGAAGAAGCAAAAGAAGAGGAACTGTTGCTCGCACTGCGGTTGACCGAGGGCTTTTCGGAAGAACAGTACCTTGCGCACGCAGAACGAAAAATGAATGCGAGAAATTATCTTGACAATGCAGAAAAAACGGGATATATCAAACGGAACGACGGCAATTTTTTTCTGACGCCAAAGGGGATGCTTGTCAGCAATACCATTATTTCTGATCTAATGCTCTGTTAAAATAGAATCAACCGCCGTACCATGCTTGATTAGCTATATATTCTGAATGCATTTTACATTGCGTAACTGTAATTTCATAGGGCAAAGCGTGGAGTATATCAAAAGGCACCCGAACAGCAGAACTGTTTGGATGCCTTTGCTACCAAGTTTTATCCAATCATTGCCATCGACCGAGGCGTAAGCATCAAATTCATACGACCATTTCAAGATCATACTTCAAAAAGCAATTGTTCGATCTCCGAGAAAAACGCCGCACGATTTTCATCCGTCAGTATGGCGAATGCGATGTAATTACCGAAGACTTTTATCTCCCAGTCTCCTGCTTTTTTGCTGTCCGACAGGGAACTGTCGGATATGCTTTTTTGTTTGTTTTCAAGATAGGCTGTTATTCCGTCGAAGGCAGTTGTCAGGTCTTCCTTTTTTGCAATATGGAGAATGCCGTATTCATCAAAACTTTCCCCAGCGGTGTCTTTTAAAAGATAGCAATCGGACAACTTAATAGCGTTAGACAGTCCCGGCGTGAGTTTTAAAGCGATGTCAGAGCGTACGACTGTCGTAACATCTGTATCTAAAATGAGTTTGCGTTCGGCATTTTCGATCAGTGCGGAGGGGGCGGTGTCGTCTCGATAATGCTTCTCGGTGGAACAGCAAACGAAAAGAGTACAGAGAGCAAGCAGTGAGAGAAAAACAGACAGAATCTTTTTCATATCGAACACTTTCATCTTGGCAGAGCGCAATTGGTCAGTTCTTCAAGAAGCAATGTGTAGCCTTCGATCGACAACCCGGAATCTGATTGGTAGGAGGGCAGTAGAAAGCAGTCCTCTGCAATAAACAAGTGGTAGCAGTCAAAGAAGCAGACTTTGTTGTTTTTTTCATGATATCCGCCGCTGATCTCATAGATCAAACTGTTGATCCTTTGAATATTCTTACCGCATTCTTTTCCTTCGGAAGCGGCAGACGGAAGCAGGGAAGAGCAGACGATTGCCGTATCGGGCGAAGCGGATGCAACGATGTCAAGGAGCGCCTTATACGCAAGGGCAAAGTCTTCTTCGCTTGTATCATTTGTCACATCACTGCCGAGCAACACAAAGAGAACAGCTGGTTGTTTTTCATCCAACCATGCGGAAAGTGTTTTGCCGGATGCACTGCTGCCGTCTGTCAAATGATGGGAAAGTACGTTGGCAAGGGAAATGTTGCCGCTTATTCCGGTTAAAATGCGCCCGTTTTCTCTGCTTTCGTCGAAAGAAGGACAGCCGGCAACACCGGAAAACGCGGTGTCTGCAAGGAAGAGAATGCTTTCTGCTTTGATCTTTTTACTGCCGTAGTTGAGCACCCAATCTCCATTGTATTCAACATTTTGAAGTGCTGAAGTTTGCTCGGTTGAAACCTCTTGCGAGGGAGCGGCAGAAACATTGTCTTTGATGCCTTCTCTGACGGTAAATCCGATGGTAACGGCTGTAAAAAGGATGGCAACTACCAAAAGTAAGAGTGCGATCGCCGAAATAGCGATCGGCTGAATATCTTTTTTATTCATAAACGATACCTATATGTAAATAAATTTATATACTTAGTATACCATGTTCTGCTCGGTTTTGCAAGTGGAATTTGATCGATATTTGTGAGAAATACACGGAATTTATTAGACCTACTTTTTGTCGGAAAACTTTTCCTCTTTTTTTTGAAAAGGCTTGCAAAACGGTGGAATTTGTGTTATTCTATACCAGTAGAAATTTGCTCAAAGAGCATCAATGGAGGAAATAAACATGAAAATCGTTGTTTGCGAAAACTATGAAGCAATGTCCAAAGTCGGCGCTGATATTATTGCGCAGTTGTTGAAGGACAAGCCCGCTTGCGTGCTCGGTCTTGCTACCGGATCCACACCTGTCGGCATGTATACCGAACTTGCAAAGATGAATGCCGCAGGCGAGATCTCTTTTAAGGATGTTACCAGCTACAATCTTGACGAGTATTACCCCCTCGCTCCCACACACGACCAGTCTTATCGCTATTTTATGAACAAGAACCTGTTTGACAAGGTGGACATTGATAAGGAAAAAACGCATGTACCGGATGGTCTTGCTGAAGATCCCACGGCTATGGGGGCGGCATATGATGCTGCGATCGAGGCTGCAGGAGGCATTGACCTGCAGGTTCTCGGACTTGGTCCGAACGGTCACATTGCTTTTAATGAACCGGAAGAAGAACTGTATGCAGGTACTCACCTTACAGGCTTGACCGAAAGCACCATCAAGGCAAATTCCAGATTTTTCGATTCGATTGAGGACGTTCCCACGCAAGCAGTCACCATGGGTATCGGTTCGATCATGAAGGCAAAGAAGATTATTGTTCTTGCTTCCGGCAAAGGCAAACATGCCGTCATTGAAAAGATGCTCTCCGGCAGAATTACCACGCAGTGCCCCGGTACGCTCCTTCTTGCACACGCAGATGTCACACTGATCGTTGACAAGGACGCTTATAACGGCTGATAAAATATTTGAATATCATCAAAAGGCATGTTTCTCGATTTAGGGAGCATGCCTTTTTGCATACTCTCCTTTGTCTTTGCATATTTTTAAAAAGATGAACGGAGGTTATTAATATGAACGCATTTCTGAAAAAAAAGAATTTTTCGCCGCTAATGAGCGGATTTTCGGTTTGCGGTGCAGGTGCAGGTCTTGCACTTGCCTTTTTAACAGAGGTTGTCTGCGGCAATTTTTATATCTATAAATTCTTGCTTCTGCCACGTCATAGTCCCCCGATCGTGCTGTTTTTCTTGTTATATACCTTCTTTTGTGCTTTGTGCGGCTATCTGATCGGTTGTTTGATCTCGGCAGTTGGGGAGAGTAGAGAAGCGATCCTCCCCCTTCTCTGCGGTATCTGTGCCCTTCTTTTTCTTTCGCTGTGGTACATTTCCTTCTTCAAGACCTGTTCCTTTCTGTTTGCGCTCTTTTTGCTCCTTTTTTCGCTGGTCATGTTGTTTTTGACGGTTAAAGATCATCTGTTTTGCTTTCCCATTCTCTTTTTGCCTGTGGTTTTGACAGTGATCGGTTATATCTGGTTTCTTTGGTTCAATATTTCGGTAGTTTTATTAAATTGAGGTGTCATATGAAAAAAATCATAGCGTACTGTCTTGCAATTCTCTGCTTTTCCGGTTTTTCGGTATACGGTGAGGAGATCGAAACATCTGCCAAAGCCGTTATCCTTATGGAAGGGGAGACAGGAAAAATACTTTATGAGGCGAATGCTGATGAGGCGCTTCCGCCTGCTTCGGTGACCAAGGTTATGACACTGCTTCTTGTCATGGAAGCGATAGACAGCGGCAAGATCGCTTTAGATGATCCTGTTTCCGTCAGTGAGCGTGCTGCGGAAATGGGCGGTTCTCAGATTTTTTTGGAAGTTGGGGAAGAAATGACGGTGGAGGAACTGGTGAAGAGCGTTGTTATTGCTTCCGCAAATGATGCCGCAGCGGCTTTGGCAGAGTATGTTGCAGGATCTCTTGAGGTGTTTGTTGCCGATATGAACGACCGTGCGGCGACACTTGGCATGACCAATACTCATTTTGAAAATACGAACGGATTAGACGACACTACTACGGAGCATCTTATTTCTGCTAAGGATATTGCCATCATGTCAAGAGAACTTTTAAAGCATGAAACGATCTTAAAATATACCACTATTTGGATGGATAGCGTGCGAAACGGTGCTTTTGGACTCACCAATACCAACAAACTGCTTCGTTTCTACAAGGGCGTAAATGGCTTGAAAACGGGTTTTACTTCAAAAGCCGGGTATTGCATCTCAGCAACGGCAAAAAGGGATGGAATGCAACTCATTGCTGTGGTAATGGGTTCTCCGACGGCACAAGAGCGCAATGCCACTGCCGCCAAACTGCTCGATTACGGCTTTGCAAATTATAAAATGTTTACTCCTACGCCCGATTATCCGACTGTATTGCCGCTGTCCGCAGGACAAAAAAAGGAATGCGCGCTCGTTTGCGCACCTTCAAGTTATCTCTTAAAAAAAGGGCAGGATCAGAAAGTGGAGATTATCGTGGAACTGCCCGATAAATTGGTTGCACCGATCGAAAAGGGGGCTCAGGTCGGTCAGATCAGCTATACGCTTGACGGGGAGGTATTGGGCAGTGACCGGATCTATGCGGCGGAGACGGTCAAAAGACTGACATTTGCGGATATTTTCAAAGAATTATTTGCTGCATACACATCTTTTTGAGAAAAGGGCTTGAAAAATCCTTTGAAATGGAGTACAATACCATCTGTTAAGATCTTTGAAAGAAAGAGGAAAATAAAAAATGCCTGTCAGACTGTCAGAAAAATATTTAAATGGTTTTGTTTTAGAGAAAGACTATGCGGCAATGAAACAGTCCGCGCAAACTGCACTGGAAACTGTATTGAGCGGTAGCGGCGCAGGAAACGATTTTCTTGGTTGGAGAACGCTTCCGGAAGTGCCCGATAAAGAAGAATTTGCACGCATCAAAGCGGCGGCGGAAAAGATCCGTGGGATGTGTGATGTTCTTTTGGTTATTGGCATCGGCGGTTCATACCTTGGCGCACGCGCGGCGATCGAATTCTGTAAAGGTCAGAATTACAATGCGTTAAGAGACGGTGCGCCTGCCATTTATTTTATCGGTAAAGATCTTTCTTCCGCCACTATTTGCGAAACGCTCAAACTGATCGAAGATAAGGAAGTTTGTCTCAATGTCATTTCCAAGTCCGGTACGACAACCGAACCGGCGGTAGCTTTCCGTATTTTCAGAGAGTGGATGGAAAAAAAATATGGAGAAAAGGCTTCCGAGCGTATTTTTGTGACTACGGATAAATCAAGAGGAAAACTTAAGGAACTGTCCGGAAAAAAAGGTTATGAGACTTTTGTCGTTCCGGATGATGTCGGCGGCAGATTTTCGGTGCTCACCGCGGTAGGGCTTTTGCCGATCGCCTGTGCGGGCATCGACATTGACGAAATGGTCGCCGGCGCAAAGGCATCTAAAGATCTATATACAGCTTCTTCTGATCTTTTTGAAAATGATTGCTTAAAATATGCTGCTCTTCGGAACATTTTTTATAACGGCGGCAAAAAAACGGAGATCCTCGCTTGCTATGAACCATCGCTTTGTATGACTTCCGAATGGTGGAAGCAGCTCTACGGCGAGAGCGAAGGAAAGGGCGGAAAGGGAATCTTCCCGGCGTCTGTTTGCTTTACCACAGATCTACATTCGCTTGGTCAGTTTATTCAAGATGGAACGCCGAATCATTTTGAGACGGTGATTGACTTGATCGACTGCGGCTACAGTATCAATGTGCCGAATGATCCTGCCAATGTCGATGGATTAAATTTCCTTGCCGGTAAAGAATTGCAGGAGGTCAACAGAACGGCATTCAAGGCAACTGTACTTGCGCACACCGAGGGAGGCGTACCGAATATTGTGCTTGAACTCGACAGCCGTTCGGCATATGATTTCGGTTATACCGTTTATTTCTTTGAATTGGCTTGTGCTGTTTCAGGTTATATTCTCGGCGTCAACCCCTTTGACCAACCGGGTGTGGAAGCATATAAGAAGAATATGTTCGCACTTCTCGGTAAACCGGGCGAAGAATTTGATGCTCTTCGTGCAATTCTTTCTGAAAAAGCATAAAAAAAACAAAAAAACTCTTGCAATCCGTTTCATTTTACTGTATAATATAGACACCAGAAATATCCTGAACGGAGGAATAGATCATTATGGTTAAATTAATTGTCGGGCTGAAAGGTTCCGGAAAAACAAAATCCCTTATCCAGCTTGTAAATACTGCTGTCTGCACTTCCGACGGTACAGTTGTTTGCATTGAGAAAGGCACAAAACTGATCCATGAAGTCAAGTATCAGGCAAGGCTGATCAATACGGAAGAGTACAATATCAAAAACGCGGTCGATCTGTTTGGCTTTATCGCCGGCATTATTGCTAGCGATCACGACGCAAAGGATATCTTTGTTGACTCTGCGTTGAAGATCTGCGAAAATGACAATGAGGCATTTGCATCTTTCGTTACAAAGTTAGCAGAACTGACCGAAAAGCAAGGGGTGCGTCTAATCATGACTTCGTCGATCGCTTATGAGGACCTACCCGAGTCCGTCAAGGAATTTGCATAACAGAATGGTTTTGCACCGTGTCGATCTGATCGACACGGTGTTTTTTGTGACCGGATGAGAAAAAGGCGCATACAATGTACCGAGGTTCGAAAGCGAGCCAAAACCTTTTGAAGGGAACAGAGAGACCATGATGGATACAAAGAACGGCTGCTTTTCCGGCAATTACAGAAAAGACAGCGTGTGCATAGACTCGATGCGCATTCTCGACAGTTGTAAAGACAAAGACTGCTTTGAGGATGTACGGGTGTATTTGACCGATTTCGGTCAGGAAGTGATTGAAAAGACAGGAAATATCAGAGTGAGGGACACCAAGGTCATCTGTGTCAACATTCAAGCAGATCCCATACGTTTTAACAAAGGCTTCTATCAGATCACCATTCGCGCCTATACCAAGATCATCTTTGAGGCATGCCTGTGTGTGGGGAAAGTGCAGGAGATCGAAGGTGTTGCCGTGACCGAAAAGAAGGTCGTCCTTTATGGTGGTGAAGGTTGTGTTCGACTGTTTAAGAGCACACCGCTTGATGGTGGATTCTGCCAGCCTTGCGAATTTGAAGAAGGTAGCAATAAACCGACGGTCATTCTCGAAACAGTTGATCCGATCGTACTGTCAAGCAAGGTCAAAGAGCCTTGCAGATCTTGTTGCTCTTCGGTTGAAGACTTCCCGAAGGCGGTTTGTTGCTGTTTAAACGGCGGTATTATCGACCATCCGGGACTTCCGAAACATCTTTATGTCACCCTCGGATTCTTCTCGGTCATTCGGATTGAGCGCCCTGCGCAACTTATTGTCGATGCAAAGGAATACAGTGTGCCCGATAAGGAATGCTTGGTTTCCGATGAGGAAGATCCGTGCAGTGTATTTGCAAAGATGCCGTTCCCCGCTGCCAGATTTTCTTCTTGCGGATGTGATAGTAGTACAACGAAATAGTCTGCTTTTTAAATAACAAAAAGGATGTCAAAAAGGTCGGTTTGACTTTTTTGACATCCTTTCGATTTCTTCTTATTGTGTTTTAAAAGAATCTTTTAATGAAACGATTCGGTTAAAAGTATTTTCATATTTGCTGTCTTTGCAGAAATATCCGGTGCGTACAAATTGGAATCGCGTCAAAGCGTCGACGTTCTTTACACCAGGCTCTACCTTCGCACCTTCCACCCGAACAAGGGAAGCGGAGTTGAGATAGTTGTTGTAAAGAGCATGTCCGTTTTCATCCGTCTCGGCTTCCGCCATGTTTTCAAGTGTGAAGAGTCGATCATACAGGTTCACGGTGACATCTTCCGCATACTTAGCAGAGACCCAGTGGATCGTTCCCTTGATTTTTCTGCCGTCTGAAGGATTGCCGTTTCCACTGATTAAGTCTGCTGTGCAGTGGATTTCCCTGATACCGTTGTCTTCATTTTGGATGATCTTGTCGCATTTAACGATATAGGCACCCATTAAGCGTACCTCGCCGTCCGGCTTCATTCTGAAGAACTTCGGAGGCGGAGTGAGCGCAAAATCTTCTTCGTCGATATACAGTTCTTTTGTGAATTTTACCTTTCTTGTGCCCATTTCCGGATGTTGCGGATGGTTGGGCAGTTCAAATTCTTCCTCGTAATCATCCGACAGGTTGTCGATGACTACTTTGAGTGGGTGCAGAACGCAAACGCGACGTTCTGCCGCTTCATTGAGTTCGTCTCGGATGCAAGCCTCAAGCATTCTGATGTCCACCAAATTTTCTGCCTTGGAAATGCCGGCATTTTTGACGAAAGTCATAATTGAAGTCGGCGTATAGCCTCTGCGGCGCAAAGCGTGCAGGGTGGGCAATCTTGGATCATCCCATCCGTCAACCATTCCATTCTCAACGAGATAACGCAAATATCTCTTGGACATGACGGTAGAGGTAACATTCAATCTTGCGAATTCTCTCTGCTTGGGCTTTTTTTCAAAGCCGATATTGTCTACCACCCATTCATAAAGCGGTCTGTGATTTTCAAATTCGAGCGAGCAAAGCGAATGAGTAATGCCCTCTAAGGCATCCTGAATGGGATGCGCAAAATCATACATTGGGTAAACGCACCATTCATCTCCTTGGCGGTGATGGTGGCAGAATTTGATACGGTAGATAATTGGGTCACGTAGGTAGGTGTTGGCATTGTTCGGATCGATTTTGGCGCGCAGAGTGCGTGAACCTTCCGGAAATTCTCCGTTCTTCATGCGGTAGAAGAGGTCAAGGTTTTCTTCAACGCTTCTGTCTCGGTAAGGGGAAACGCGGCTTCCTTCCGCGCGGTCTGTGCCTTTATATTCTGCAATATCCTCTTTTGAAAGGTCACAAACATATGCCTTGCCGTCTTTGATGAGCTTGACCGCGTATTCAAAGCACTTTCCAAAATAGTCTGAGCCGTAGAAAATGCCGCCGTTTGGCTCTTCGCCGATCAGCCATTTGATGTCTTCGTAGATCGAGTCTACATACTCCACATCTTCTTTTGTGGGGTTGGTGTCATCAAAACGCAGATTGAATGTGCCACCGTATTTTTTTGCGGTCAGGAAATTGATCATGATCGCTTTTGCCGAGCCGATATGAAGATATCCGTTCGGTTCGGGTGGAAAGCGGGTGTGAATTTTCAGTTCCGGGTCGTTGCGCAGATCCTCGTCAATGATATCAAATATAAAATTGCTTCCGATTTCTTCCATTTTTGTATAGTCCTTTCGGTTGAAATGTTGTCTTTTAGCGTGTACAGTGCTCAAGATAAAGAAGCGGCAAATTTTTTGATCCGTTCTACTGTTTTCTCTTTTCCGAGAATGGTGATCACGCTGTAAAGATCCGGGGAATTTGTTTTTCCCGTCACAGCCAAGCGAATGAAGGATGAGATGTCGCCAACGTGTCCCTTGTAGCCTTCAGGTGACTGTTTGTATACCTTGACGTCAGGGCAGAATCCATGTTTTTCAGAAAGTGCTTTGACAGACTCAAACCAAGCGTTGTTGTCAGGGGCTTCGATGAAATTTTCGGCGTAATCGCGAAGACAAGCCTTGACATCCTCTTTCTTGAATTTTCCATCGAGCACATCGATTGTTTCAAACAGTTCGTCATAGAAGAAACCCATATAGTCCTTGATCTCGGACAGACGCGCAAAGTCTTTTCTCGGCTTTTTACCGCCTCTTCCGATGGAAAGAATGGCTTTTGCATATGTGGGATCCGTTTTTAAGAGCGCGGCAAAGTCTTTGTCATTCTCTTCTGCCCATGCAGAGACAAGATCATAAACATGTTCGGCAGTCATTTTGGAAAGAACGTTTTTTGAAACGTCATTCAGCTTGTCAAAGTCAAAAAGGCAACCGGAAACCGACATCTTTTTGATCGAGAAGGGAAATTCCGTGTAATCTTTTTCAGGATTTTGCGCGTGCCACTCCTCATAGTTGGAGTTTAACAAAGTCATGATATATTCGCAAACTGCCTCAGGGCAATATCCCATACTGCTGTAATCGTCGAGGTTTGCGCCCATATCTCTCTTGGAGAGTTTCTTTTTATTGCCGTTTTCATCTAAGCGCATGATCTGCGCGATGTGCATATATTTCGGTAATTTGAAACCGAGATAATTAAAGAGCTGCAGATGTTTTGCAAGGCTGGGAAGCCATTCTTCTCCGCGAATGACATGAGTTGTTCCCATCAGATGGTCATCAACAGCGTGTGCAAAATGATAGGTGGGAATGCCATCGGATTTTAGTAGGACGAAATCTTCATCATTTTCCGGAATTTCAAGATTTCCTTTGATCAGGTCTGTGAATTTGACTTTTTTTTCTTTGTCGCCTTTGGCAAGAATGCGCAAAATGAATCGTTCGCCCTTGGAAAGGTGCTCTTTGACTTCGTCAAGCGTGATGGATCGTGCAGCATCCTGCTCTTCTTTTCTTGTCGCTTCTGCTTCCAACCAGTTGGTGTTCTTTAATTCTTCCTTTTTGTTGACCGTCTTGAGTGCTTCTATTTCCTCGTCGGAAGTAAAAGAGGGATAAGCAAGCCCCTGCTCAACAAGTGACTTTGCATATACATGATAGATTGCCGCGCGCTTGCTTTGTTTATACGGACCGTAAATACCTTTTTCACCGTCGAGCGTGACGCCCTCGTCAAAGCTTACACCGTAGTGTGCAAGCGTTTTAATGAGCGCTTCTGCTGCCCCGGGAACTTCGCGTTTTGCATCAGTGTCTTCGATGCGCAAGAAAAACACACCGCCCGATTGATGCGCCAACCGTTCTCCGACAGTAGCGGGGAACAGTCCGCCGAAATGTACGAATCCTGTGGGACTGGGCGCAAAACGGGTGACCTTTGCCCCTTCCGGCAGGATTCTTGCCGGGTATCGTTCTTCAAGTTGTGCCGGCGTTTCGGTAACATTGGGGAAGAGCAATTCTGCCAAAACTTTGTAATCCATATTGACCTCGTTATCGTTATACGCCGAAGTAACGGCGTTCATTGTCTAAAGTAGTATCACTGCCATGCCCGGGATAGACCTTCAAGTTTTCTTCGGTGGAAAGAAGCCGTCTAAGGGAAGAGAAGAGCAGTTCTTTGTTTCCACCCGGCATGTCTGTGCGACCGTAAGAGTGCTTAAATAGGGTATCTCCCGAAAAAAGCGCTGCTTTTGAAAGATAACAACAACTGCCTGCTGTGTGTCCGGGGGTGGATATCACTGTCAGTTGCTCCTCCCCAAAAGCGATCTTGTCGCCCTCTTTTAACAGTCGCGAGGGTGCTGTTTTGACCGTTTGCCCTTTTCCGAAAAAGCCGGAAACGTTCAACCGCGTGTCCGTAAGCCCTGATGCATCGTCAAGCGGACAGTAGAGCAACGTGTCGGTTTTTTTTACCAGTTCATCTACTGCTCCAAAGTGATCAAAATGAGTGTGCGTTAAAAGAATGCCCTTTAATGTCAATCCTTCTTTTTGAAGGACTTCGAAGATCCTTTCGCCTTCTCCTGCGGGATCGATCACGACCGCATCTTGCAAAGAAGACAGGATGTAGCAGTTGGTTTGAAGCGTTCCCAATGATAAAGCAATTACCTTCATATCGTCTCCTTGTAGCATAATCAATTCATTATAGCACAGTTCTTTCCGATTGTCAATATTTTTAAAGGGCATGTTTGAAAAAACGAAATATCCCCCATGTCTGCGAAAAATGGAGAGTATATCTTTGACATTTGCAATGCGGAAGGTGAAAATCAGTTTATTCCCTCAGAGGATTCTTCCTATGTTGTGACTGTTCAGGTTTGGAATGGTAACAAACTGAAGTCGGAGGGTAAATCGGCAGTCGCTGCGGTGAAATGTCGTTCTGCGGCAATCTATGACAAGGTGAATGCTATTCTACCTTTGCGATTCATGAGCGTGTCTTCGAATACGGAGAAAAGGAAACTACCTCGCATACTTGGAATGACGGTGTCGTCGTTGCCGATCCCTTTTCAGAAGAATACGGAAAGACGAAATATACTTGTACATGGAATTGTAGCCTTCCAAAACAATTTTGAAGGTTTCGCTGTTGCAAAAAATGATTGGATTGTAGGGACTTTTCTCAAATATTCTTCATGTTTTTTATAATTTCCATTGCTTCCCAATCGTTAAGTGTCCTGCCGTCTTTGATGAAAGGTAGGCGAAAGTTACATCCCTCCGTATATCCCGCGCATCCATATGCGGTCTTTCCTTTGAGGATCTTTTTTCCGCAACGAGGACATTGGGGAATGCTTGATGCGCTTCTTTCAGTCCTATCCGAGAAATCGAACAGAACTTTTCCCGTCTCGTCCAATTTTAAGACAGCGGAGAAGGTCTTTCCGCTCTTTTTTGAGATAAATCCGTTAAGTAGTGCTGTTTCCTTCTTTGTAATAAGTTCTTTGACGATCGGTAGGGTGACGGCTTTGCCGCAGATATAGGTGTTGATTGATAATTTGCAACCGGTTTCTTTGAAATTTTCGCATCCGTAGAAAGTTCTTCTGCGAATGACTTTTCCGCCGCAAAGCGGGCAGAGACCGATCTCTTCGCCAAAGAGTCCGATATTGATGCTTTGATCGTCAAAAATGGTTTGGATCTGCTTCTCAGCCAAGGAAATACTTTCTTCAACTGTCATTTTTCCATGAAATACCTTCTTGAGTGCTTGCCCAAGTTCGCTTGTTTTGTACTTATCCATTGAAATGTGCATACGGTCGAGGCTTTCTACAAAAAATTCGCCATCCGGTAGGATACGGTAGACATCTTTCTTTAATTCGATGTAACCGCTTTTGCGTGCGTTGTCGATGATGCCGGTACGGGTAGCTTCTGTGCCCAGTTCCAGTCCCTCAAAAATGGCGCGATAATCCTCGCTATCGTCTTCCGTTTCTCCTTCAATTGTCTCTTTGGCGATGGCTTTTTCTTCTTTGAAAGGATTTTTCAGATAGTTGTTTAATGTTTCAATGGTATAGTGCTTTGGGGGTGTTGTTTCCTTTTCAATCGGCTTGAAATTGATGACCACTTTGTCTCCTTTGTTTAATTTTGGCAAGAATTTATCCTTCCCGACACGGTCGTCATATTTCGTCCAACCCGGTTCTTCAATGACCGTGCCTTTTAACAGGAAGGTTTCAAGATCGCCCACTTTGATCTCGATCTCGCTTTTGGCGACTACGCAGTCTTCGGCGCAGAATACTGCAATAAAGCGACGGAATACTGTTGAATATACCTGCTCTTCACGTGGACTCAGATCGCTCTTTTTCGGAATTTGATAAGTTGGCGTAAGGGCGGAGTGTGATTCGATCTTGCTGTCATCGAAAATGGACTTGGTATCCTTCATCTTGACGGGGTAGCCCATTTTTTTGCAGTTTTCAAGAATGGATGCCACCTTTCCTTTTTCCGCTGTGGCAAGATATTCTGAGTTTGTACGGGGATAGGTCAAAAATCCGCGTTCATACAGTTTTTGAATGATCTCAAGTGAGTCATTCATTGACATTTTGTATTTTTTTCCGAGGACATTTTGTAATTTTGAAAGGGAATACAGCTTTCCGGGGGAAAGTTTGTCCTTTTTATGTTTAACGGCAGTGACTACTGCTCCCATATCATTGTATTTTTTGCAAAGCTCTTCCGCTTTGTTTCGCTCGGTTTCTTCAAATCTGCTCTTTGAGAGAAGTTCCACAACTTCTCCGTTTGTTTTTTCTTTCGAAGAAATCGCAAGATATTTTCCCGGAACAAAGTTACGGATCGCCATATCTCGCTCATAGATCGCGCGTACAATCGGGGCGATCACTCTGCCGACACGCAAAAGAACGCCGGTTTTCAGTGTTGCATAACGAGTCAAATTGACTCCGTACAGCCAGTCGATATAGGTTCGCGCAAAGCCTTCGCCTGCAAGAAGATCGTAGTCGCTTTCGCTCTTGAGTTCAGTCAACGCTTTTGCAACCGTTTCCGGGGTTTGATCGGGCAACCACAGCCGCTTGAGCGCTTTGCTTGCTGCTTTTTCTTCTCCTCTGAGCGCATTTTCTATACACAGGCGGATGATGATCTCTCCCTCGCGATCGGCATCTCCTGCGTTGATGATGGTGTCTACATCTTCGCGAAGGCAGAGGGATTTAATAATCAAAAACTGCTTTTCGACTCCGGAATCCGCTTTGCCGTCCTGTTTACGCAGTTCAAATTCGAATTTTTGCGGAAAGCAGGGAAGATCATCCATGCTCCATCTGCCTTTTGGATCAGCGGCAGGATTGTAGTGCTCAACATCGCACAAAGAAAACAGATGTCCGAACGCCCAAGTGATAATATACCCATTGCCTTCGAGATATCCGTCCCGTTTATTCATTTTTCCGATACCTGCGGCGATGTTCCGTCCAAGGCTCGGCTTTTCTGCGATGATCAGTACCATAATTGCTCCATTTTAAATTTAAATTGCTTTTGTCATTTTACCATATGTTTTTCAAAATGTACAGAGAAAAGAGAAAAAATCCAAAAACGCCGTTGCTCTCTAAAATAAGGGCAACGGCGCAATATTTACATCATGAAATATGATTCTCTTTCCGCACCGACAGAAACTAGCGTGATCTTGCTTTCAGTCTCCTTTTCAATATAGCGGATGTAGTCTTTTGCTTCCTTTGGCAGTTCTTCAAAACTGCGACAACCGGAAATATCGCATTTCCAACCGGGCAGGTACTCATACACCGGCTTTGCTTCTTCCAAAGCCTCGCCATATGGGAAAGCAGTCGTCTTCTTGCCGTCAATGTCATAAGCCACGCATACCGGAATTTTTTCAAGGTAGGACAAGACATCGAGCTTAGTTAACGCAATGCCATCGCACCCCTGCATTTTGATGCCGTATTTGGAAGCGGGAATGTCAAAGCCGCCCACTCTTCTCGGTCTGCCGGTCGCGGCGCCGTATTCTCCTCCTGCCTTACGCAATTCCTCTCCTTCATCGCCGAAAAGTTCGCAGACGAACGGTCCTTCTCCGACGCATGAGGAGTATGCTTTCATAATACCGAGCGAATGATCCAATTTCGCGCCGGGAATGCCTGCGCCGATGGGGGCATAGGAAGCGAGAGAATTGGAGGAGGAAGTATAGGGACAGATGCCCATGTCAATATCACGAAGAGCACCGAGTTGCGCCTCAAACAGAATGTTTTTCCCCTCTTTGATAGCTTCTGTTAAGAATTCGGTACTGTCTACCACATTTTCCTTGAATGGATATGCGTAGGTTCGTAACCAGTCAAGAATTTCTTCAACGGTGATCGCTTCATGCTTGTAGCCTTCTTTTACGGTCAGATTTTTCCATTCGATGATACCGGTTAGTTTTTTGATCAGCCGTTCTTCGTTAAAGAGGTCACCGAAGCGAATGACTTTTTTCATATATCTGTCTGCATAAGCAGGTGCGATACCGCGACGGGTAGAGCCAAATTTTGCATCTCCTAAACGATCTTCTTCCAAACAGTCCAACAATTTGTGATAGGGCATGCAGATGACCGCACGGTCGCTGATCTTCAGATTCTTGGCTGTGATGGCAACATCGCCCTCTCTAAGTTTTGCGACTTCTTTGTATAGGTGTTCAGCATCGACCACCATACCCGGACCGCAAAGGTTGACTGTCGAGTCTCTGAGAATACCGGACGGAAGCAGGTTGAGAATGAATTTTCCGCGTTCGTTGATGACGGTGTGACCGGCATTATTGCCGCCTTGATAGCGGATCACGATGTCATAGTTGCTACTGAGCAAATCGACGATTCTGCCCTTGCCTTCATCACCCCAGTTGATACCCGTAATTGCTGTTAACATGGTTTTTCTCCTTTATGCATTCTATACATTATACATTCACGGTTGCGTCGGTGCTTTCAAAGGAAGAACTTTGAAGGAGCGGTCGCACCGTGTTTTTGATATATTCTTTGGTTTGTTCGGATGCCATACCGGAAAGGTTGTGCTCCGCACGGATCGATTCAATTTCATCCTTGGTAAGATTGAAAACGGGATCGTTTTCAATGCGCGCCAAAAGATCATTTTCTTTACCGTACAATTTGATTGCTTTTGTACATTCTACCGAATGCATACGAATAGCTTCATGCAGTTCTTGTCGGTCTCCGCCTTTTTCCACACAGTACATCAAAATATTCTCGGTGAGCATATACGGCAGTTCTTCGTCAAGGTGCTTCTTCATGACTGCGGGATAAACTGTTCCGCCTTTGATGACATTGATATACAGCGTCAAAATGCCGTCACACGCCAAAAACGCTTCCGGAATGGAAATGCGTTTGTTTGCCGAATCGTCAAGTGTGCGCTCCAACCACTGAGTGGCGGAGGTGATTGCAGGGTTCATTGCATCGACCATAACATAACGAGCAAGCGAGCAGATCCGTTCACAACGCATCGGATTACGCTTGTATGCCATTGCCGATGAACCGATTTGACCGGATTCAAACGGTTCATCGAATTCCTTCAGATGAGAAAGGAGTCGAATATCCGTTGCAAATTTAGATGCACTTTGCGCAATACCGGAGAGAATGGAAAGAATGAAATAATCCTCTTTTCGCGAATAGGTCTGTCCGGATACCGGAACGCAAGTTTCAAATCCCATTTTTGTAGCAATTTTTTCTTCCAATGCCTTGACTTTTTCTTGGTTGCCATCAAACAATTTCAGAAAGCTTGCCGCTGTGCCGGTCGTCCCTTTACATCCAAGCAACTTCATTCGTGCGATTGCAAAATCAAGGTGCTCTAAATCGGCAAGAAGATCATTGATCCACAAGGTTGCACGCTTTCCTACGGTCGTTGGCTGTGCCGCTTGAAAATGGGTGTAAGCAAGGGTCGGAATGTCGGCATTTGCTTCTGCAAAATCGGCAAGAGCAGAGACGGCATTTAATAAAAGTACTCGAATATGCAAAAGCGCCTCACGCATTACGATGATATCGGTGTTGTCTCCGACATAGCAACTGGTCGCACCCAAATGGATGATGCCTTTTGCACTTGGACAGGCGTCTCCGTAGGTGTGTACATGTGCCATCACATCATGACGGAATTTCTTTTCATATCCGGTTGCTTTGTCATAATCAATATCATAGATGTGTGCGGAAAGTTCGTTGATCTGTTCATCGGTGATCGGCAAGCCGAGTTCCTTTTCACTTTCGGCAAGGGCGACCCACAGCTTGCGCCAGGTTGAAAATTTATTGTCGGGAGAAAATATTTGTTGCATTTTTTTGCTCGCATAGCGAACAGAAAGCGGATTTTCGTAAATTTCCTTCATATCAAACTCCGATCATACTTTTCTACCCTAAATATAGCACATTTTTTAAAAATAATCAATATGACAAATGACGAAAAGAGAGAAGATTATTTGAATTGTTTTGGTGTTTTGAAAAGTTTTGTGCTTTTTACGAAAAATGACGAATATTGTATTGGTTTTTTTGCAACAATCACCATTGACAATGTTGCTTGTTTGTGGTACAATCCCGCCCGGAATAGACCGAACGCTTTAAATCGGTGCGAGACACCGGCAAGATTTCGGATAAATTAGAAGGACAGCCATGCGTTGCCCGCTCTGTTTTACGATCGTCTTGCCGAAAGGCAAGTCTTTTTGTTATTCTGAAAGGAGGTGTCTCATGCAAGACATCAAAGCGCAGATTATGACTGAGGCGGCAATGCAACGTACTATTTTGCGCATTGCACACGAAATTGTGGAAAAAAATGAAGACGGAGACATTTGTTTCGTTGGTATCCACCGCCGCGGTGTGCCGTTGGCGAAACAAATTGCCGAGGCGGTCTCGGAATTCACCGGCAGACAGTATGATGTTGGTAGCGTGGATATTACTCTTTATCGTGATGATTTGACGCAGATCGCGCAAGAGCCGACTGTCTTAAACACCGGTATTGATTTTCCCGTTGTAGGCAGAACGGTTATTTTGGTGGATGATGTGATCTACACCGGACGGACCATTCGCGCCGCTATTGATGCCGTTTTGCATATCGCGCGTCCTGCGAAAATACAACTGGCAGTGATGGTAGACAGGGGACACAGAGAACTGCCGATCAGAGCGGATTATGTTGGAAAGAATGTTCCGACATCGAAAAACGAGAGAGTGTGTGTGTGCCTACCGGAGTATGACGGATTGACGGGCGTGTTGCTGTATGATTTTTGACAAGAAGGCAAAGAGAGTAAGTTAAGGCTTTTAATGCGTTTGCATTTGAGATAAATAATTTTTTTAGAGGGGAAAAAAGAATGAATTTGATTTACAATGTTCAAGACAAGCCAAAATTTGGCAAACTGCTCGTGTTTGCCTTTCAACAGATCCTCGCGATCTTAGCGGCGACTATCGCAGTGCCGACAATCGTTGGAAATGGTATGGATCAGTCGGCAGCGCTGCTCGGTGCCGGTGTGGGTACGATCGTATATCTGCTGTTCACAAAGTTTAAAAGCCCGGTTTTCCTCGGATCTTCGTTTGCATTTATCGGTCCGATGACAGCTGCTTTCGCAGGTGCCGCTTCTGCAGCAGCAGGCTATCTCGGGTTGATAATCGGTGCGGTGTTCGCAGGGTTGGTATATGTAATCATTGCGATCATTGTGAAACTGATCGGTGTAAATTGGATCAATAAATTGATGCCTGCAGTCGTAATTGGACCGACAGTCGCTATCATCGGTCTTTCTCTTGCAGGAAATGCAGTCGGTGATCTCACCGCTGGTAAGGTCTTGGTAGATGGCGTTTCTGCAGCAAATCCTCATATTGCATTGATCTGCGGACTTGTTACTCTCTTCACGGTCGTTCTTGCATCGGTATACGGCAAGAAAATGGCAAAACTGATCCCCTTTATTATCGGTATTATGGCAGGTTATTTGGTAGCGTCGATCTTTACTGTGATCGGTGTACTAACAGATAATGTTTCCCTTCAGGTGATCGATTTCTCCGCATTCAAGAACATGGAGATCATACATATCCCTGAATTTTCCTTCGTAAACGCTTTTAGCGGTGTGAAAGATCTGCTCGAAGATCCCTCTTATATTCTGACAATTGCGGTGGCATATGTACCGGTTGCGTTCGTAGTATTTGCAGAACATATTGCAGACCATAAGAACCTTTCAGCAATTATCGGACAGGAACTGCTCGAAGAACCGGGGCTGCACAGAACGCTCCTTGGAGACGGTGTTGGCTCAATGGCAGGTGCATTCTTCGGCGGATGCCCCAACACAACATACGGTGAGTCTGTCGGTTGCGTTGCAATTACCAGAAACGCTTCCACAGTTACTATTCTTGCAACTGCAATTATTGCCATTGCAATCTCCTTCTTCGGTCCGTTCGTCACATTCCTTGCATCCATTCCTAACTGCGTCATGGGCGGTGTGTGCGTCACTCTGTACGGATTCATTGCAGTGTCCGGTCTGAAGATGATCCAGTCGGTAGATCTCGGTCAAAACAAGAACCTCTTCGTTGTAGCAGTGATCTTGATCTGCGGTATCGGTGGTTTGACCATTTCCTTCGGTAAGGTTACTTTAACTTCTGTTGCTTGTGCGCTTATCCTCGGTATCGTTACCAACCTTCTCTTAAAGAAAGGTAAAGATTAAATAACATTTCTTATTCGCCTGTCTGTATCGTTCAGACAGGCGAATTTCTAAGATGAAGAAGGGAAGTACTTGTACGGAAGCCGCCTGTTTCTGATATTTACTGTTTTTGAACCCGGAAATTTCTATATATTTCCGAGTTTCAAAAAAAATATAAAAATTTCAAAAAAGGTATTGACAAATCGCACTGTTCATGCTATAATACTAATTACTGGTAGCGGATTTGCCGGTGTGGCGGAATAGGCAGACGCCCGGGACTTAAAATCCCGTGAGACTGAAATCTCGTACCGGTTCG
>CAZUWA010000017.1:0-30734 GCA_964623895.1 uncultured Lachnospiraceae bacterium
TGTTCGTTTTGTCTATTCGTACCGCTTTTATTTATTTTTTCCTTGCATTCTTCATGCGCCTGTCCGGAAAAAGGCAAGTCGGTCAACTGCAACTCGGCGAATTGGTGACAGCTTTACTTCTCTCTGAACTCGCCGCCTTCCCGATTGCCGATCGAAGTATTCCACTCCTTTACGGACTGATTCCGGTGGTGATCATCACTCTTTTGGAGATTGCCGGCGCGTGTCTTTGCACGCTCTTTCCAAAATTCAAAAAAGCCGTCCTTGGCTCTCCTGCCGTTTTGATCGCAAACGGCAAATTAAATCAGGGCATTCTTTTCAAAAATCGCATTTCTCCGGACGAACTCATGGCACAACTGCGCTTAAAAGGAGTTTCCGAACTTGCCGAAGTCGATTATGCCATTTTGGAACAAAACGGTCAGCTTTCAGTGATCCTGAAAGCCGAAAAACAGCCGCTGACCGCAGAGAACGCCGGAGTCAATGTAGGGCACACTGGACTTTGTCGACCGCTGATCCTCTGCGGTGTCCTTGATCATTCCAATTTGCGACGTCTGAATCTCAGCGAAAAAATTCTTCAGCGTCGGCTGGGGAAAACAAAAATCAAAGATGTGCTACTGTATACCATCAATGATGGCGGCGAAGAGCATATCATTCTGCGTGACAAGGAGTTATGACGATATGGGATATTTAAAGAGAACACTCGCCTTTTCTCTTGCCGCCCTATTGGTGTTACTCTGCATGTCCTTCAGCCTTTCACTGCTCCTTCGCAAAAAAGTTTTTACTTTGAAAGAATCGGCAGAGCAACTCCCCACCATCGCAGAATTTGAGCAAATTTCCGGAGATGAGCAAAAGATCGCACTTCTCAAAAAGCAAGTAGATACCATTGGCAAGGAAGTGCGAGAGAGTTACCAATATCTTTCCTTTTTTGTCGGAAACGAATATTTGAGTCGAATCAAAATTGCCCATAAAAACCTTTCAGCGGCAATCTATTCTTCCGAACGCGCAGATTACGGTACAGCAAAAGATGCATTTATCGAAGCAATCGAAACGCTATTATATGTAATAGGATAAAAATAAGGCGTAAAACACACAAACAAGTTTTACGCCTCGTTTTTATTCATTGTCTACTTTTTCATCAGTGCAAGCATATATTACGCAATCGAAACAATCACCACAACGATTGCTTCGTAAAAGAGCGCATCGGGCAGTCCATAACGAAAGACCGCCCGTTTCATCTATATAATAGTCTGCCGGCATACGAGCGATAAAATACATTCCGAGATAGATCGCCTTGTGCGGGATTGCCGCCGAAAGCAGAAAATACATATCTCCGCCAAACGCCAAGATGACCAGATGATCATCGTAGCCAGTACGATCCATACAGAATGGCTTCTCCCCCGTTGATATTTCACAGCTTCCGGTGAAAGAATTTGTCCCGGATCATTCATATAATCCTTTCTGTCGCAGATTTGTTCACATAGTATATCGTTTCATTTTAAAAGTCAACACGAATCCGTATTATCTAAACACTTTTTTCTCTGCGGTATAAAGTTCCCGTCGCATGATCGAATAGTATTCGATCGGCTTACCCACCGCACGCTCAATAGCGCGCACCAAAAGTTCCGGATTTACAAATTCTATGCTATCAGCACCGAGTAAGGCATGAAAACATAAACTTTCCTCTTCCCTGATGCTGTAACCAAAAATCTTTGAACGCAAACCAACTGTGATCATTCCTTTTTTAGAATGTTTTTCAATAGTCAGATCTGTTTCAAGTGCCTCTTCCAGTTCTTCTTTTGTGAGATCATCAAACCAAAAATCATATTCCGCACAGGAAATCTCCGAAAAGGGCATATCCTGCGGATAGACGGCAACGACCTTCAGTTCTTCAGTCAATTCCGCATTGATTGCTTCAAGCAATTCCGTTTCTTCTCGCGGCTCGATTAGTTCAATATCCAAATATTCGCAAATGCTTTCCGCTCCAACAGGGAGCGGCAATGAAAACACCATTTTGGGATGTGGGTTAAATCCTTGCGAATACTTTAACGGCGCATTTGCTCTGCCAAGAACGCTCTTGAAGGTGCGCAAAAGGTCGAGGTGGGAAATAAACTTTAATTTTCCAACCTTAATGAACTTTATTCTGATTTTTCCGGACACCATGTGCACTTTCCTCCCATCTTATTTGCACCGCAACCGGCACATCCGTCTTTACAGCTTCCTGTTGTGACCGACTTGTATGCTTTATGCCGTTCGGAAAGCATAAATTTTTTACTAACGCCACAGTCAATAATATCCCAAGGCAAAATTTCTTCCTCACCAATAACACGATTAGCATAAAATGTCGGATCAATCCCACAATCCGCAAACGCCTTCATCCAACCGTCAAAACTAAAATATTCATCCCAAGCATCGAATTTTACACCCAATTCATGCGCACGTTCGATCACCTTGCCCAATCTGCGGTCGCCTTTGGCAAGAACCGCTTCGATAAAACTGACGTTCGCATCATGCCACGTATAACGCACATGCTTACTCTTGATCGCAGAGCGGAGCAACGCCTGTTTTTCTTCTAACAACGTGCGGTCGTTCTGTGCCTCCCACTGGAAGGGAGTAAAGGGTTTAGGAATGAAGCAAGACACAGAAATAGTGACTTGCGGCGGCTTCTTCGATCGGTTGGGATTCTTGTAATATGTATCCACCACTACTTCAGCCAACCGCGCAATACCTTCAATATCTTCCGATGTTTCAGTCGGCAAACCACTCATAAAATACAGTTTTACATTGCTCTTTCCAAAGTCAAACGCCACGTTGCAGGCACGCAAAAGGTCTTCTTCCGTGACACATTTATTAATAGCGTCACGAAGCCGCTGCGTCCCCGCTTCCGGCGCAAAAGTCAATCCACTTTGGCGCACCGAAGAAACGCGTTCCATCAGCTGCTTCGTAAAAGCATCCACTCTTTGTGAAGGCAATGACAAAGAAATTTTTTCCTCTTCCGTCCAAGAAAGAAGTTGTTCGGTCAACTCTTCGATATGTGTATAGTCGGAAATGCTGAGACTTGTGAGTGAAATCTCATCATATCCGGTGTTTTTGTAAAGTTCTCGCGCCTGACAATCGAGTGTGCCCGGCTCTTTTTCTCTGACCGGACGATAGATCATGCATGCCTGACAGAATCTGCAACCGCGTATGCATCCACGGAAAGTTTCGAGCATGATCCGATCATGTACCGTTTCGATAAAAGGCATCACCGGATTCATCGGATAATAGACCTTGTCAAGATCTTTAATGATCCGCTTGGTCACTTTTTTGGGAATATCATCGTAAAGCGGGGTAATACCGGCAACGGTACCATCCTCATTAAAATTGTATTCATAAAGAGAAGGGACATAGAATCCGTCCAGTTTTGCCACCTCATGAAGGAAAGATTCCTTGGTGTAACTGCCGTTTTTCTTCATCTCTATGTACAATCTTGAAAATTCCGGCAACGCCTCCTCACCTTCCCCGATCGAAAAGACATCAAAAAAATCTGAAACAGGTTCGGGATTGTAAGTCGCCGGACCACCTGCAATGAGGATCGGAGCATCCTCCCCTCGCGCCCTGCGGTCAAAGGGAATTCCTGCAAGTTCAAGCATGTACAGAACATTGGAAAACACCTGCTCATACTGCAAGGTAAATGCAACAATGTCAAAATCGGTCAAAGGATCTCCGCTTTCCAACGCCCACAGCGGAATACCCGCTTTTTTCATTTCATCCGCCATATCGGTCCAAGGAGCATAGACTCTCTCGCACCAAACATCCGGCTGTTCGTTCAAAACTCCATACAGAATGCGCATACCGAGATTGCTCATCCCGATCTCATAGGTATCGGGAAAACAAAATGCCCATCTGCAAGCGATTTCTTTTTTATCTTTGATGATCTCTCCGTGTTCCCCACCAATATACCGTCCGGGTTTCATCACTTTACGAAGGATCGCTTCTTTTTTCTTATCCATAATACTCCTTGGGGGCGCCAAAGACGCCCCCTTTGTTTTTTAATATTCCTAATTTTAAGCAAATATCAGAGAAATGATCAATACCGGAATCATCCAACAAAGTTGATACAAAGTGACCCAGATCGAATGCACCTCATATATTCCCACTATTTGCCCCGTGGCAACGGCAATGGTCAGAAAGATCATCGCCGCAATGCCGCAAATCACGCTGACGATCTTGATAATCGTGTTGGTACGGATGACCTGCAGGACCTTGCGACAGGAGGCGAGAGTCTTTAACAGATCCTTTGCACTGCGCTTCGATACCACGCCGCTCTCCGTCTCTTCCTCCAACTTTTGCTCTTCCGCACGTTCCATCCGCAAGATCTTGATCGGATATTTCAAAAGGTCAGCATGTCCGTTCAGCATTCTGGTATCAATATTCGGGTCGAGCGTTCTGATGCCAATACACATACCCGCTTTATAAAGCGACTTCATGATGTCCTTGAACTCCGGATCAGGGGTATATTCGATCTGCATTCGAGCGCAAACTTCATTTTTGATGGCAACATACATAACGCTGACGCGTCCTTGCATCTCCAATTCTTCATCTCCAGGATCAACCGTGCCCAAAAGTCCTCTTTTGCGCATGAACGTTGAACGTCCAACGCACACATTGACACCCTTAACCAGTGCCTCCACGCCATCCGCTTCGATCTCCAGAATATCAACATCTTCCGTAAATCCGGTTTCCCCGGTCGCCGTAGCAAACACTTCCGCGAGCGGTCCTCCGAGCCTGTTAAAAAGACTTGCCGCGCCGTACAGCACATGGTCAATCCGAGCATCCCGATACAGTCGCAAGGAACGCACCTTGATGTTCTTTGAGGGAAAGATATCCACATCGTTAAAGGAAATCACATCGGCTGAGGAATATTCCTCCAAGGTGTACTCACCGATAATAGCGCTATCTATTTTGAAAGCACGCTCGGATGCCTTAAAAAAAGGCAAACTATAGGAAATGAACGCCGACATCGGCAAGCAGAACAGGACTGCTAGCATGGCAGAAGTACAGCCGGAAAGAAGTTTTGTCTGTGAAGCAGTAAAGTAACCGACCAAGAAAAAAGCGATCGCCGCTACCACCGTCACCGCCGCAAAAACACCGATGACATCCTTATACTTTGGCTCTTTGGCAGTTCGTTTTCCGTAGCCGGAGATAAACTGCGCCTTGCTGATCTTGAAAATACCCGTACCGCCATTCACATGCCCTGCAAATGCCGCGCGTTCAGGGGCAGATTCCGATTTTTTGCGGTGTACGATCGCAAGTTTGGGACGTCTCGTACTGATAATATTGAATGCATACAAATTTCTCTTCAGATTCGCACGTTCAAAAAGCAATGCAAGGAAGATCAGCAATGCCAATGGTAAATTGTAGAAAGTCGCATAGATACTGTGACAGAAAAGCAAGCCCAACTCATACAAAAGCGTTGCCACTGCCGTGATTGCCACGAACACTTCCGGAACAGAACGCCCTCCAATGACAGCTTTTAACCCCGTCAGCACTTCTTTATAGCCAATCGCCAACAGAAACATCGTAATCTGCATGTTGATCAGTGCCACAAACATTGGATTTGACAAAAAGTTTGCCACCGTGTCTCTGAAAATAGCAAGAATATTCGGTTCAAATGCGCCGCCCACTTCAAAAACTGCTACTACCGCCAGTGCGATCGCTGCCAAGACCGTGCGCACTGTCAACCAAATGTAATCCGCTCTAAAGCGCTTAAAAAACCGAAGATTCTGATCGGAGGAGGTATACTCCTCTTTCACACCGCGCCCTTTCGCTGTGCCCTCGATCTCATTCTCCATTTTTTTCATTTGCTCCGAGCCAAGCACATCCTGTAAATCCTCGTGATTTCCGAAAATGTACATCAATTTGGCATCCATACTGCCAAACCAACTCTTTTCCTTCGGCGACTCTTCCTCTTTCGAAGGCTTGACCTCCGACTTAGAAGTCATCGGCACTTCCGTATTCTCCGTCGGTTCTTCCGCTTCTTTAGCGGTCTCTGTCACGGTCTTCTTTTCATCCGATTTCTCTTCCGAATCCTGCGATCCTTCCGCCTGTTCTTTTGAAACATGATCCAGTTCCGAAACATCTTTTTCTTCAAAGACCGACATTTTTTTCGCCCCTGCAGACTCTATCGTTTCAAAAATCACTTCAGACTTTTCTTCTGCATCATTGCCCGACTGCTCATCCGAAACTTCCGTTTCAAGCGGAACAGTGACGGCATCTTCCGCCGCTTCAAAGGCAGAGAGGGCTTCCGCTTTCCCTGATTTCTCTTCAACTTTCGTCTTGAGAGCGTTTTTCTCTTTTGCCGATTCCGCTGTATATTCATCCTCTTCGGCATCCCAAGGAAGATCAATTTCTTCTGTCTCCGCACTTTCAGTCTTTTCAGCATCTTGAAGAATGCCCGAAAGAATCGTTTCAAGTTCCACGTCTTCTTTTGCCTTTTCCTCTTCAGATACCGCACTCTTTGCATCATTCCTCTTGCTGTCGCTTTCCGCAAAGCCGTCGATCAATTTTTTTATCAGAGCTTCGGTATCAATATCATTTTTCTTTTTGTCCGACATTTTATCACTCCGTATCGTTTAATCTTCTATTACTGACGCCTTTGCCTTGCCGCCTCGCAAAGGATTACGGCGGTAGCGCAGGATACATTGAAAGAATTGACCTTTCCGTACATATCGATCGAAACAATGAAGTCACATTTCTCACGAATCAGTCGTGAGATTCCTTCCCCTTCACTGCCCATGACGACACCGACCGCGCCCTTCATATCGGTCTGATAGCAAGGCGAGCCGCCAGCTTCCGCTCCGTAGATCCAAAGTCCGGCTCTTTTTAACTCATCGATCGCCGCCGCAAGATTTGGAACTTTTGCAACTGCCATATGTTCGAGTGCGCCCGCTGAAGCTCTGTCCACAGCGGCAGTCAGCCCAACGCTCCTTCTTTTGGGAATGATCACTCCATGCACCCCTGCTCCCTCAGCGCAACGGATCATCGCGCCAAGATTTCCGGGGTCATCCACTCCGTCGCAAAGAAGAACGAATGGCGGTTCTCCACGCTCTTTCGCGATGGCAAGTATCTCTTCGATGGTGGCATATTCTTTTTGTGCGGCATAAGCGATCACTCCTTGATGATGTAATCCTGCCGCAAGGCTGTCGAGTTTTTGCTTTTCACTCTCCACGATCGGAATGCCCCTCTCGATCGCCATCGCAACGATGACCGAAATTGAACCTTCCCGCTCTCCTTTGCGCACCAACAACTTGTCCACCGACTTGCCGCTTTTTAACAGTTCCGATACCGCATTTCTGCCAATGACCAGATGTTCGTCCGGCTGTGTATATTCTCTTTTTTCCGCTCTGTCGCTTTTGCGGAATCCTTCACGGTCTGCCATTTTTATGACCACCGCTTTCGCCTTTGCGAAAGCTTCCTTTCTCGCGCAATTGAGGTCGGTCTTGCAAAGTAAGGATCGCCACCGCTTGGGTAGCAACAACCTCACAAAACACGTTTGAAAGATCTAACTTTCAAACTTTACGCCTCTGCCGTTTTCTTCTCTAAACACGTAGTTATGGTATAGTATATCATAGTTTTCTTAAAAAGTATAGAGGAAAGTGACGAATAATTTTGTTTTTCAAAAAACCATCTGTCATTTTAAAAGAAGATCCCCTACCTTAAAGGCATTGCCTGCTCCCATTGTCAAAAGAAGATCCCCTTCTTTTAACGCATCCGCAAGAAGTGCCGCGGCTTCCTCAAAGCTCTCGACCGTCACCGCGCCCGGAATGTGCTTCGCCAAATCTTTAGAGGAAATACCATATATATTTTTTTCTCTTGCCGCGTAGATCGGCGCAAGAATTAACCGATCTGTCCCCGAAAGCGCCTTTACAAAGTCATCAAATAAGCCGGCTGTGCGACTGTATGTATGGGGTTGGAATACGCAGAACAATCTGCCTGTTTCCCCGGTCATTTCTCTCGCCGTTTTCAGCGTCGCCTCAACCTCCGTCGGATGATGGGCATAATCATCGTAAATTTCAACACCGTTATAATTGCCCTTATATTCAAACCGACGGCGAATTCCTTTAAAATCCGATATCCCCCTCGATATCTGCTCCGGGTCAATTCCGCAGATATGCGCCGCTGCCGCCGCGCAGACCGCATTGTGTACATGGTGTAAACCCGGTATCCGCAGTCGGACCGTACAGAGTTTTTCATTTTCCTTCATCAAATCGAAAGATGCAAATCCGCGGCAGAGTGTCACATTAACAGCATTGTAATCTGCCAATGGATTCTCTACACCCGCCCTAATCACCCAGACGCCTTCTAATTTTTCAGCAACTGCACGCACCTCCGGATCATCCCAGTTGACGACTACCGCACCGGCATCCTTCGCCGACTTTTTGTAAGATTCCCGCATCTGCTCCATCGAATGATAGTAGTCAACATGATCCATTTCGATATTCAGGATCACGGCAACGGATGGATAAAAATCAAGGAATGAGTCTTTATATTCGCATGCCTCATAGATAAAATGCTCTCCTCCGCCCAAACGATATGCACTGTCAAACTCCGGAATTTCCGCTCCGCATGTCACAGTCGGATCCATATCCGCAGCCATAAAGATCTGAGAAAGCAATCCCGTCGTAGAAGATTTTCCGTGTGTTCCAGAGACGCCAATGCGCACAGGGTATTCTTTCATCAGTTCTCCCAAATAAGCAGATCGCGTTATACACCGGATTCCCCTATCTCTTGCTACCGCCAATTCGGGATTATCTTCCGCAATCGCCGCAGTGTATACCACCAGATCCGGATTTTCTATATTTTCCGCCGCTTGTGGGTAATGAATGCTTATCCCCATATTTTCTAACCGCTCCGTCAACGACGACGGTGTTCGATCGGAACCGCTGACGATATACCCTCTCTTTTTTGCGATCGCCGCAAGCGAGGACATACTGATTCCACCGATCCCGATAAAATGAATATTTTTTATATTTTCCGACTTTTCCATAATTATCTCCGTTCCGCCGCCTTGCGACGACATAAACCGTTGTTCTCACAAACTGTCATTTTGAGCATTTCACCGTTTTATCACATTACTCTCACGCATCATTCGCGTTCAGTTGACGTAATATTCATTTTTACAAAAAGTTTTTTAATTGTTCACAATTACATTTCAAAATAACTGAATAACCGACACATTCGTTCTGTATAATTATATCACCGAAACAATTTCAGGAGGAACAATTATGAAAATCACAGATATAAAAGTCAGAAAACTGTTCGACGACGATAGCCCTATGAAAGCAGTAGTGTCGGTTACTTTTGACGGCGAACTGGCTCTTCACGACATCAAAGTCATTTATGCCAGAGAGCATCTGTTCGTCGTTATGCCCAGCAGAAAAAATCCTGACGGCAGCTATAGAGATATCGTACATCCCATCAACGCGGCATTCAGAGGATATCTTGAGAGTTCTGTAATTGCCGCCTATGAAGAGGCACTTACCAATGCCGATTCGGAAGAAACAGATATGACAACAGACGATGCCGAATAATCGGTCCAAAAAGAACAGCCTTTTCCAAGTGGAAGGGCTTTCTTTTTTATTTTCTGTTCTTTCTGCGATCTGCCGCAACTAAAAACGGATGGTTCAATAGCAACACATTCAATTCCGCACCAAGCATCAGAATCGTCATGCAGTTCTGCACCCAAAGCATCAAAAGAATAAGCGCGCCAAGGCTTCCGTACAAGATGAACCGTTCAGGATTGTAAAGTTGCAGATACAATGAGTAGATCAAAGAATATAATAACCATCCTGCGGCGGCAAATATCGCGCCGGGAATATGCTTGCGCACCGGATACCGTTTCCCTGCCAAGTATTTATACATCAATGTAAAAACCACAGAAAACAAAACAAAGGCAACCATCCAACCAATGCTTGTCGTCAAGCGCACAAGGTCTTGATACCGGCTGTTCCACGCCTCAAAAACGCTCAAAATGGTCTGCCCGAACGCCAAAAACACCAACGCCAAGATCAATAAAAGCATCACTGCAGAGGTAGACAAAAATGCTGCAAAATATCGTTTGATAGTAGATCGCTTCTGACCTGCACCGTAGATTGATTCCAGCCCTTGCGCAATGGCGTTCATCCCTTTGATAGAGGACCACACCATAAAAAGACCTGTCAGGGAAACTTCCGTAAAGGAAGAAGTTGTCGCGTTATATAAAAAATCTTCCGGAATATACTCCGTCACCTGTGGTGGAAGCCATTCTACCACGGTATCAACTACCATTTGGATCCGATCCGGAATAAGATGCCCTAGCGCCATCATCACCAACATGACCATTGGAATAGATGACATCATCACATAAAAGGCGGCGTGATTTGCAAAAATATTCCATTTCGTCTTTTCTTGTCGTTCTTTATAATAATCGACCGCTTTTCTGGTCCACACATTCATAACACACTCTCACTTTTTACATAACTACGCTATCCTATAGTATATACTATCACATTTCAAATTAAATGTCAATTTTAAATGAAAAAATCTTAATTCGTTGTTTACATTTTTTTCTTTTTGGTGTATAATGAAGAAAAACGTTCGGAGGGTTCTATCCATGATTAAAGAAAACATGAATTTTCTTGCAGAAATAGATCAGGAAGTCGGCGCAGCTGTCAAGGCGGAATATCACCGTCAGCAAAGAGGACTTGAACTGATCGCATCAGAAAATCTCGTTTCCAAGGCGGTATTGGCGGCAAACAGCACTGTTCTGACCAACAAGTACGCCGAAGGATACTGCGGCAAGAGATATTATGGTGGATGCGAGTGTGTCGATATTGTTGAAAATCTTGCGATCGAACGCGCAAAGAAGTTGTTCGGAGCAGAATATGTCAATGTACAGCCACACTCCGGCGCACAGGCAAACCTGGCGGTCTACTTTGCTCTGCTTGATGTCGGCGACACCGTTCTTGGTATGGACCTCTCTCAAGGCGGACATTTGACTCACGGTTCTCCTGTGAATATGTCCGGAAAGAATTATAATTTTTTGTCCTACGGCGTCGACAAAAACGGCACGATCGATTATACCGAAGTGGAAAAACTGGTTAGGAAAAACCGTCCGAGACTGGTAGTTGCCGGTGCCTCCGCATACCCCAGACAGATCGATTTCAAAAGAATGGCAGAAATCGCACACGGTTACGGTGCATTTTTAATGGTCGATATGGCACACATTGCAGGTCTTGTGGCAGCAGATCAGCATCCCTCCCCCATTCCGTATGCCGATGTTGTCACCACCACGACACACAAGACTCTTCGCGGTCCGCGCGGAGGTATGATCCTCACCAATTCCTCCATCATTGCCAAACGCATCAACTCCGCCATCTTTCCCGGAACGCAAGGCGGACCGCTGATGCATACCATCGCCGCAAAGGCAGTTTGCTTCGGCGAAGCGTTGAAACCGGAATTCAAAGCTTATCAAGAGCAGGTAATACAGAATGCAAAAGCGCTCTCCAAAGCACTCCTCAAAGAAGGATTCAGTCTCGTCTCCGGCGGTACAGACAATCATCTGATGTTGGTCGACTTGCGCCCCTTCGGCATCACCGGCAAGGAATTTGAGAAAAGATTGGACGAAGTATACATCACCGTCAATAAAAACTCTATCCCAGGCGACCCGGAAAAACCAACCGTAACTAGCGGCATACGCGTAGGCACGCCTGCCGTGACTACAAGAGGTCTAAAAGAAGAAGATATGGTCTCCATTGCAAAATTATTCAAGCTCGCTGCGACCGATTTCGAAGCTTCTGCAGACACCATTCGCGCAGAAGTCACCAAGATCTGTGCAAAATATCCGCTTTACGAAGGTTGATTATCCATTTTGCCGACAAACTTTGTCTGCATTTGAAGCGTACAAAGTTTGACTTAAAGACTTATGATCAACGATAAAAACACAACTTGTATCTTCACCGGTCATCGCATCCTTCCTGCCGGTGAACAAAAGAAAGAACTTCAAAAAAGAACAGAAAACGCCATCAAAAAAGCATATGCCGACGGATATCGCACCTTTATTACAGGGGGGGCGATCGGATATGACATGATGGCGTCGCTTTGCGTACTCAATTTGAGAGCCGGCGGAGAACTTCCGGGATGCCGACTCGTTCTGGCTCTTCCCCACTTTGCACATCAGCGGAAATGGTCTCAAAAGGACATTGCCGTCTTTGCCAACATTCTGCAATATGCGGATGAGGTGCTGTACATCTCGGAAAAATACGATACCGGCTGTATGCATAAAAGAAACCGATTCATGGTCGACCACGCGACCCGCTGTATCGCATTCTGCCAAAATAACAGGAGCGGCACGGCATATACCATCCACTATGCGCAAAAAAACGGCATTGAACCCATTAATCTTGCACTGGAAACTTAAAGGGCTGTAAAAAACATCACGTTTTTTACAGCCCTTTTGGCCTTAGTAATTACGCCTTGCCTGCCAGTTTCGCAATCTCTTCCGCAAAGTTCTCTTCTTTCTTTTCGATTCCTTCGCCTTTTTCGAAAATCACAAACGAATTGACCTTGATACTGCCGCCGAGATTCTTCGACTCCTGCGCCAAGTAGGTTCCGACAGAAATGGAGTCTTCTTTAACATAAGGTTGCTCAACAAGACATACCCTTTCATAGAACAGTTTGCCCATCTTACCTGCAACAATCTTCTTCAAAACATCGTCCGGTTTGTTTGCCAGTTTGGGGTCATTCTTCGCCGCTGCGACCTGAATAGCCAGTTCCTCTTCTACTGCCGCCGCAGGAACATCTTCCTTGCTGACATAAGCGGGCGGATTGCCTGCTGCAATCTGAAGAGCAACATTCTTTGCAACATCTGCAAAGCCTTCGTTTTGTGTGACCGCTTCGTCAGCATCAAACTTGACGATTACACCAGTCTGACCCATACCGTGAATGTAAGTGGTGGTAACACCTTCAACAACGATAAATCTTCTGATGGAGATCTTTTCACCGATCTGTGCGATTTTTCCGGTCAATGTAGCCTCAACGGTGTCGTCAGAGCCGGAAAAAGTCTTTGTCATCAATTCCTCAACGGTAGTCGCGCCGCTTTCGAGAATGGTGGAAAGCAATCCCCTGACAAAGGTCTGGAAAGACTCGTTCTTCGCAACAAAGTCGGTTTCGGAGTTTACCTCGATCATGGCAGTCTTGTTGCCGCTCTTCAAGATATCAACGATACCTTCAGCTGCAATTCTGCCTGCCTTTTTTGCCGCAGTAGCCAGTCCCTTCTCTCGAAGGATCTTGACTGCCTTATCCATATCACCGTCTGCTTCAACAAGTGCCTTTTTGCAATCCATCATGCCAAGGCCGGTCTGCGCACGAAGTGCCGCAACATCTTTTGCTGTGATCTGTGCCATTATTTGTTCCTCCTGTTCAACCAAATCGACGATTATGCTTCTGCCGGTGTTTCTTCCGACGCTTCTGCGGTTTCTGCGGGAACTTCGGTGGTTTGTTCGCCCTGCTTACCTTCAATCACGGCATCAGCAAGAGACGAAGAAATCAATTTAATCGCGCGGATTGCGTCATCGTTACCGGGAATCACGTAGTCTGCATCATCGGGATCGCAGTTGGTATCAACAATCGCAACGACCGGAATACCCAATTTCTTCGCTTCGAGGACCGCGTTTCTTTCTTTCTTGGGATCAACAATAAACACACAGGAAGGAAGAGTGGTCATGGTCTTAATACCGCCGTAACTCTTCTCAAGGTTGTTCATTTCCTTCACCAGTTGAGCCACTTCCTTCTTGGGAAGCAGATCGAACGTACCGTCAGCCTGCATCTTTTCAAGAGCATTCAGTCTTGCAATGGAACGCTTAATAGTTTTGAAGTTTGTGAGCATACCGCCCGGCCAACGAACATTTACATAGTACTGCCCGCATCTCTCAGCCTCTTCCTTGATGGCATCAGCCGCCTGCTTCTTGGTACCTACGAACAGAACATTGCCGCCCTCTTCTGCGATGGAACGAACGAACATGTACGCTTCATCAAATTTTTTAACGGTAATCTGCAGGTTAATAATATAGATCCCGTTTCTTTCCGTGAAGATGTATTCCTGCATTTTGGGATTCCATCTTCTGGTGTGGTGTCCGAAATGGACGCCTGCTTCAAGCAATTGCTTGATAGAAATTACTGACATTTTCAATGTCCTCCTTCGGTTTTTTCCACCACGGCGCGACGGCAGTTTCCTGCACCGAAAGCTACTCCGTGTGTGAATTTCGGGTTGTATTATACTATATAGCGCGTTTCCGCGCAAGAGTTTTTTGTAAAATTCACAAAAAATTAACATTCGTTTGTTGGTTGAATGGCATAATCCCGTAAAAAGCCGAAAACGCCGACGGAACCGCTAGCATTCTTCGCTCTTCCGCAGTGTAAAAAGTCAGGTTTCCCGGAGTTTTGACCACGACCTCGTAACCATCCATTTCCCATACGATATGCGTAAAAACATGCCGCGCGTGGGGCAATTTGCATATCCGTTCAACAGTACAGCCTTGTTCTCTCAAAAGCCGGAGTATCTGCTGTTCATCTTTGACACCGTCTGACACGATCGGCTCCCAAAGCCCTGCCAAAAGTCCTTTCGGCGGGCGTTTTTTCATAGCGATAGTCTCTTTGTAACGCACGATCAGCACTGTTTTTTCTTCCACGCGTTTTTTCGCTTTCGGTGTTCGTAAGGGTAATCGTTCTGTTTTTCCTTCTTTAAATGCCCGACAACCGCGCAGTAGCGGACAGCCGCCGCATCTTGCAGCACGATCCGGTCCGCATATGGTGGCACCCAACTCGATCAGCGCTTGATTGAAGTCTCCCGGCGCATCTTGCGGCATCTTTTCCGTTATAAATCGCTCCAAAATACTGACAACTTCTTTATTTTCGATCGGCACTTCCAACGCCAAATAGCGCGCTAACACTCTTTTCACATTTCCATCCACAGCCGGCACCGATACACCGTATGCGAAGGAAGCAATCGCACCTGCAGTATAACTTCCGATCCCCTTTAACGATTTAAGCGCCGCATGATCAGTAGGCAGTCTTCCTTCGTACATCTCCACGCACTGTTTTGCCGCTTTTTGCATGTTGCGCACTCGGCTGTAATACCCCAAACCTTGCCACAACCTGTTCAGCTTTTCTTCCTCCGCCTCGGCAAGTGCTCGAATGTTTGGCAGTTCTACCATAAACCGTGCATAATACGGTTTTACCGTCTCTACTCTCGTCTGTTGGAGCATGATCTCAGACACCCATATAGCATACGGATCATCGGTATTTCTCCACGGAAGATCACGCTTGTTCTCTTGATACCATTCGATGAGAGCATGTGCAAAGTCAAATTCGCTCATTTCTCCCCCAAAAATTCAAGAAGTTCCTTAAAAGTTCCTTTGCGGTAGATTGAAACGTCCTTGCCGCGGTCAATAATATAATCAGTCACAAGGAACGTTTCCATTCCAAGCGCGCTTGCCGGCTCGATGTCATCCCCGACATCATTGCCGATCATGATACACTCGGAAGGTTCGCACCCGAACTTTTCGAGGATCTCACTGTAATACGCAGTATTCGGCTTACAGAAATGAGAATTGTAGACATCGGTCACCAAATCAAAATCGTTGCGTTTCAATCCCACCCAAGAGAGCCGCGCGACCTGCGCCGCCGTCGGGAAGATCGGAAGCGTTGCCAAAATGACATGATCCGCCAGTTCTCTTGCCAGCGCCACCGCCTTTTTGGCATTCGGATTGTCTTTAGACCATTTTTTGACACCCGCAAAAGTATTCGAGGAATAATACTCCTCATAAAGCGATTCTGCTACTGCACGCGGAAATTCGATGTCCTCTGCGGCAGTGTAAAACCGTTCATTATTGAGAACAGAACCGTCATTACTCATCGTTGCGGCAAGTCCCGCGCTTTGATGCTTAAAAAACGATTCCGCAGTGATCCCGAGGCGTGGCGCTATATACTCAGCCATGATCGGCATTCCGTATTTCAAAAAATCTTCTGTACTCTGAAAAAGCAAAGTACCGTCAAAATCGAACAGGATCGCTTTATACTTTTTCATCGTTAGACTTCAAAATCAATACATACACGTTGCGCAATATATGGGCGAATGTACTCCTGTGCCACTGCCTTGTGCACCGGATGCGCGGTGTATTCTGCCAACCCTGCCACATGATCAAATACCGTTTCAAGCATCATATCACAGTTGGAAGTAGCCAACGGAGAAGTGTGTACGGTAACGCTCTTAAGGGTAGGAACGACTCCGTAAAGTCCTTCAAGTTGCTCCTTAGCCGTTGCCTTTACCGCCTGTTTTTCTGTCTCTGTCAAATCACTTCTTAATGTCCAGAGAATTACGTGACGAACCATATATATAATCAACCAAACCTTTCAAAATTCATTTCCACAAGTTTATCATATCCCGAACAATATTGCAAGAGGAAAAATATACAAACATTCCCTTTTCTTGCAGAATAATTGTGAATTTTCTGTAAAAAGCAAAAAAGCAGTGAAACTTTTTGCTGTTTTTTTCGACTATATAAGTGAACAATAAAATTCAATGAGGAGATACAAAATCATGAAAAATACAACCGTCATCACCTTGATCACCGTCATTGCCGGTGCTTTGATCGCCGTCGCCGTCATTTTCGGCATAAAAAAGAAAAAGTCGGCAAGTAAGTAATGAAAAATCGGAAACTGCCATATATTTTACAAAGAAACAGATCTTACGGAGGCTTTTATATGGCAGATCAATCGATTTACAAAGATATTGCCACCCGCACAGGAGGAGATATCTATGTGGGTGTGGTCGGACCGGTGCGAACGGGCAAATCCACGCTCATAAAAAAATTCATGGAGCAATTAGTGCTTCCGAACATTAGGGGAGAATACGATCGCCTGCGAGCGAAAGACGAATTGCCTCAATCGGCAGGCGGAAAAACCGTCATGACCACCGAGCCGAAGTTTATTCCGGATGATGCCGTGGAAATCTCGATCGACGATGCCACCGGTGTCAGGGTCAAACTTGTAGACTGCGTAGGATATGTCGTCCCGGAAGCACTCGGACAACTGGAAAACGGAGAACCGCGCATGGTGCACACCCCTTGGAGCAAGGAACCGATGCCCTTTGAGGTGGCAGCGGAATACGGCACGCGCAAAGTCATCACCGATCACGCGACCATTGGATTACTGGTCACCTGCGACGGATCGATCTGCGATCTTCCGCGCGAGCAGTATGTTGAAGCGGAAGAACGCGTTGCAAGAGAACTAAAAGAGTGCGGCAAGCCATTTGCCATCGTCCTCAACTCTGCCCATCCAAATGCCGAGGAAACGGTAGCTCTCGCAGAATCGCTGGAAGAAAAATACAGATCTCCTGTGGCACTGGTCAACTGTCTGATGCTTAACGCAGAGGATATCCGTCACATTTTGGGACTGATCCTTTCAGAGTTCCCCGTCAAAGAAGTAGAGCTTTCCTTCCCCTCTTGGACAACAGCACTGGACAAAGAGCATCCCATTTGGCAGAGCCTCGAAAAAAGCATTCTCTCGGTTGCCGGCAAAGGACTGGCTATGGGAAAAGTCAAGGATACCTTTGCCGCACTTGAAGAAAATGAAAACATCTCTGCAGTAACGCTCTCCTTCATGGATATGGGTAGTGGAAGGGTTCGTCTTAGAGTCGGAATGCGAGAAGAATTATATTATGAAGTCTTGAGCGAACTAACCGGTTTTGAACTCAAGAGCGACGAGGAACTTATATCCCTTGTTGCAGCTCTTGCGGATAAGAGCCGCAAATACGACAAGGTCGGCAAGGCATTGGAAGAGGTGGAACAAAGCGGTTACGGCATCGTCATGCCGGACGTCGGAGATCTCAAATTGGAAGAGCCGGAGATCGTCAAACAGCCCGGTGGGTTCGGGCTGAGACTGCGCGCTGCCGCTCCGTCCATCCATATGATCCGCGCTGACATCGAAACAGAGATCAATCCCATTGTCGGCACAGAACAACAATCTGAAGAACTCGCTGAAAATCTTCGCCGCTCCTTCGAAGCAAATCCAACAAGTGTATGGCAAACGGAAATGCTCGGAAAATCGCTCTACCAGCTAGCAGGAGAAGGACTATACGCAAAACTTGAACATATGCCGCCCGATGCCAGAGGAAAATTGTCCGAAACGCTCTCACGTATCATCAACGAGGGTAGTAACGGTCTGGTGTGTATCCTTGTATGAAACTGACATTTAAAGAACTATGTACAAGAGAAGTCATCTGCATGACCGATGGTGCGCGACTGGGATTCATCAATGATCTTGAATTCTCACCCGACTGCTGTACCGTCTGTGCCTATCTTCTGCCCAGTACCGCCTTCTTGTCTTTTTCAAACAAGCCCAAATACCGCATCGAATGTAATTGGGTGGAAAGATTTGGAGAAGATATCATTCTTGTGCGCAAATATCAGGTTTTATCGAATAAAAAATAGCAAAAAAACAGCACCACAAGCCATCATGTGCATGAGGTGCTGTTCACTTTTTGACCGATTCTCGCAATAATAACTCTCTCCGTAGAAGTTACTTTTCTTCGATCTCCGGGTACGGCAACAAAACAACACCACACCTTTGGGCAATATCATTCATGGCACGCTTGTGCTCCACAGTGCCGCTTGACGATTCGTTCTGCAACAGCGTAGCAAGCGCCGAACAGTACCGTTCAAACATCAATTCCGTCGCACATTCCTCCATCAGGCTTGCGTAAACATCTTTCAAATCAAATTCTTCCAAAATACCTGTGAGATAAGAAGAAACAGCTTCCTCTTTGCCCTCGGGGGAACTTTGCTCCCAATCCCGGGTGAATCCGGTAGAGTTCATTGACATAAGCAATATCCTTTTCTTTCATCAATTTTTTATAATCGTATTACTGTTATTATACCACAAATTGGTACAAAAATAAAGTGTTTTTGCAAAAAACATTTTTTCTAAAGTGTAGTGTTACAATAGATGTGAGACTGAAGAACAAAAAAGAATAGACAAAGTGACCGAGTTCTGTTAAAATAGAATCACCACAACTCCACCAACAGAAAGGACTCGATCACTTCATGAGTAATTATACCACAAACAAACGCTATGCTCCAAAGACGATTCAGACCGACAACGGAGCAGAATTCACTCATTTTGTCAAGACCAAGCGCACACATCCTGAAAGCCCCGGTATTTGACCGCGCGTGAGAGTTCAACGAGCGTCAGTAAAAGCGTTAACTGAATTCGTTACTTTATTCTTGACTTTTTTTGGTCTCACATCATTGACAAAACTACAGGAACGAAATTTTTTTATGAGCATATACTGAAATCAGGATCTGCGCCAAGGCGCAACCATCTGTCGACTGATCCTGAAAGGAAGAGCATATATATGATCTTACATACCGTTGCACCGGGGCAGAGTATTTTTTCAATCGCCGCGCGCTATGGGGTAGGCACAGCACGCATTTTAGAAGAAAACGGACTGACCGAATCGGAAGTTCTTGTTCCCGGTCAAGTACTGATCATTTCAGTTCCTGAGCGATATTACACCGTTGAAGAAAACAGCACCCCTTCCGAGGTGGCTGAAGCCGCAGGCATTTCACTATCTGAATTATACCGCAACAATCCCTCCTACATCGGTCGGAATATCATCTATGCCGGAGAAACCGCCGTTTTATCCTATCTTGGCGAACAGTCCTACGGTGGCATCGCGAACGGCTATGCTTATCCCTTTATTTCGGAAGAAACACTCGCCTATGCCCTTCCGTTTTTGACCGATCTGACCATCTTCACCTACGGCTTTACAGAAGACGGCAGGTTGGTCTATCCGGAAAGCAATGACCAATCGGCTATCAACGCTGCAAGAGATATGGGGGTCGCTCCCATTATGCTGTTATCTACACTTTCTGAGGACGGCAGTTTCGACAATCGCCTGTCCTCCGCACTATTTGCAGATCGCGCTACGGAAGATAGGCTGATCGGAGAAGTATTGCGCGTCATGAAAGAAAAAGAATACCGCGGTCTGGATATCGACTTTGAATACATTGAGCCTTCTGAGCGTTCACAGTACAGCGCCTTTATCGCGCGCACTAAAGCACGAATGCAAGAATACGGCTACACATTAACCGTCGCAGTTGCCCCAAAAACATCCGATGATCAGTCGGGACTTCTCTACGAAGCACATGATTACCGAGCGCTAGGCGAAGCGGCAGATCATCTAACGCTAATGACCTATGAATGGGGGTACAGTTATGGTCCTCCTCAAGCGGTCGCCCCCCTTGACAAAGTTCAAGAAGTCCTGCGCTATGCGCTTTCACGCGTGCCGTCAAAAAAACTGATTTTAGGCATCCCAACGTACGGCTATGACTGGACACTGCCCTATACCGAAGGGACTGCTGCGCATTCACTGTCCACGAAAGAAGCAGTGGACCTTGCAAGGCGGTACGGTGCAAGCATCTCCTACGATCCAATCGCAGCGTCCCCTTTCTTTCTCTATGTCGACAATGAAAGACGGGAACACATCGTCTGGTTTGAGGATGCTCTCTCCTATCGCGCCAAACTCGATCTGGTGCAGGAAAGTGGTATTGCCGGCTATTCTGTCTGGACGATCATGAAAGAACCGAAAGAATTCTTTGCCGTGAGCAGATCTGTTTGAACTTTCCACAAATGTGCAAAACTCTCAAATTCAACCAAAGTTGAATTTGAGAGTTTTGTATTTTAATCATTACGGATTAACGAATATCTTATACAGTCATTCTTCCGAGATCACGTCTGCCGCGTCATTCAAATAGTCGTTCTCCATCAATTCAAGCATCCCCTTGTCGCAAAGCGCCGCAAGCTTGAAATCCATCGGAATTCTGCCGAGCACAGGAATATTGAACTGTTCAGCGACCTTTTCGGTGCTGCTTTTGCCGAAGACCTCGATCTTCTTGCCGCAATCCGGGCAAACCACATAACTCATGTTCTCAACGATACCGAGGATCGGGACATTCATCATTTCAGCCATCTTGACTGCCTTTGCCACGATCATCGACACCAGATCCTGCGGAGTAGTAACGATAATAATTCCATCTACCGGCAGACTCTGAAAAACCGTCAAAGGAACATCACCCGTTCCGGGAGGCATATCAACATACATATAGTCTACATCTCCCCAAATCGTGCCGCTCCAAAACTGTGTCACGGTACTTGCAATGACCGGTCCTCTCCAAACTACAGGCGTCTGTTCATCTTCCAACAGCAGATTGACCGACATCATGCGAATACCTGTAGATGTTTCTGCAGGAAACATACCTTCTTCCGTGCCGTCAATGCCAAATTTCGCACCGAAAATACGAGGAATAGACGGTCCTGTGACATCCGCATCGAGGATGGCGGTCTGATAACCTTTGCGTCTGGTCAGTATACTCAGCATCGATGTTACCAACGACTTGCCAACGCCTCCCTTGCCGGACACAACAGCAATCACTTTTTTAACATTGCTACCGGGATTTTGCGGTTCTTTCAAACTTTCTGTTTCTTTGGAAGAGCAGTTTGCCGAACAAGTCGAACAGTCGTGTGTGCATTCGTTTTCAGCCATTTTATCTGTTACCTCTTTCTTTTTATTCGTCATAAAAAGCGGATGCGCGTCCGCTCTTTTTAGTGTATCACTTATTCCTCTTTTTTTCAATAGTTTTTTATAAATTTTCATAAAAAATGTAAATTCTCAAAAAGACAAATTATTTTTAAAGCAACGGACCATCAGCAAACTGCACAATTTTTTTTTGCTTCTTTTGTGAAAACATTAAAATTGATCAAGATTCATAAAATAATTCACAAAAAAGGTGGAAATTTGTTAAATTTCATGTTATACTTACTCAGTAATATTGTGATATGTTGAAATCTTATAATCGCTACATTATATTGAAACGGAGGATATCTTTACATGAAAAAGAAAATGACGACCGTGACCTTTAAAGGTACACCCGAACAGGAAGCAAAGCTTCTTGAAGCCATTGAAGAAAACAAGAATGTAGAAGGCGCGTTGATGCCCATTCTTCAACAGGCACAAGGCATCTACGGCTATCTGCCCAAAGAAGTTCAGCAAATCATTGCCGAAAAAATGGGCATTTCTCTTGAAGAAGTCTACGGCGTTGCCACCTTCTATTCTCAATTCGTTTTGAATCCCAAAGGCAATATCGCTATTGCAGTATGTCTCGGTACCGCTTGCTATGTCAAGGGTAGCGGTGCGATCCTCGACAAGATCACCGAGACTCTCGGTCTTCCCTCCGGCTCTACCTCCCCCGATGGCATGTATTCGCTTGAGGCGACTCGTTGCATCGGCGCGTGCGGTCTCGCACCGGTCATGACCGTCAACGGCGAAGTTTACGGAAGACTGACCCCAAAAGACGTTCCGGAAATTCTTGCAAAGTATACAAACGCTTAACCTTTTTTGATTTGGATTGAATTTAAAAAACTGAACCTATAAAAAGAAATCTTCGCCGGAAAAACATCGGTCAAAGTCAAAAAACACTGCACCAATTCGGTATGCCGCAGGATATCATCAGAAGAATCACCATTACCGTGGTTCCACTGCATCGGAACTCATCGAAGAATTGGCGCAGAATATCGGAAAGGACGGTCAGACATGACAGTTGCAGAATTACAAAATGCTCTTCAATTGAAGGTCTATACCCTCTCCAAACCCGAACGCGCTATCAATGGAGGCTATACCGGAGACCTACTCAGTTTCGTCATGGGACAGGCTGTATCCGGACAAGCGTGGGTAACCGTTATGTCAAATGTCAATGTTATCGCCGTGGCAACGCTGACGGATGTTGCCTGTGTTATTCTTTCTTCCGACATTTCCCCCGACAAAGAGGCGCTTGAGAAGGCAGAGATGCATAAAATCAATTTGCTCTCTTCCCCCCTTCCCTCCTTTGAGCTCTGCACAGCGATCGCAAAACTGTTAAAATCAACCGTTTGAGTGCCGATCGGCAAAACGGAACTTACCACGGCAAAAGAAATTCATATCGCGCGTCTCCTTCCGATGCCGAAAGCAACTTTGGAATTCAATGAAACCGATCGTCCGGGGAATTCTCGCTATTATCGAATAAAAAATAATCTGTTTCTCGGACACGCATCATCCGGAAGCAATACGAGATGCCGAGCACTTCCTTCTTTGGGAAGCCGAACTGTACAGTTCAGCGTTACTATGGATCAGTTTGCTTAAAACACTTGCAAAAGGAAAATGACGGATATGAAAGAGTTATCGTTAAACATTCTTGACATCGTGCAAAATTCGGTCAAAGCAGAAGCGACAATCATTGAAATTGACATTGCGGAAAAAGCAAACAAACTGACACTATCCGTTCGCGATAACGGACACGGAATGAAAAAAGATTTTTTTAAAAATGTGCTCGATCCCTTCACCACCACGCGCACAACGAGAAAAGTGGGATTGGGGCTGTCGCTTTTGAAAATGGCAGCAGAGAGCACCGGTGGCGGATTGGAAATCATCTCAACGCACAAGGATGACGATCCAATACATTGCGGAACAACGGTATGTGCAACCTTTTGTACCGATCACATTGACTGCCCGCCGCTTGGAGACATCGTTTCGAGCATCGTACTGCTCATTCAAAGTGCTCCCTTTACCCCACGATATCTTTACAAGCACAGCAAAAACGGAAAGAAAGCGGCAATCGACACAGACGAGCTACACGCAGAATTAGGCGCTGACATTCCCCTCAATCTGCCGGAGGTTCTTAGATTTATCGCCGAATATCTAAGCGAACAGGAAGCTTTATTATAAAGAAGATCAAACAAATTCATATGAATAAAAATAGGAAAGGATCTACCACTATGAAAACATTAGCAGAACTCGCCGTCATCAGAGAACGCATGAAGGCAGCGGTCTCGGTTCGTAAGAGCAAAAGCAAATATCGTATCGTTGTCGGCATGGCAACCTGCGGCATCGCTGCAGGCGCAAGACCGGTCATGAACGCATTGCTAGAAGAAATCTCCGCAAAAGGGTTGGAAGAGACCGTTCAGGTGTCCCAGAGCGGATGCGTCGGTATCTGCCAATATGAGCCGATCGTCGAGGTGTTCGAGGGCGGACAAAAGACCACCTATGTTAAAATGAATCCCGAGAAAGCAAAAAAAGTCATTGAATCTCACATCAAAAAAGATATCGTCTTAACCGAATATACCATCGGTGAGATGTAAATAACAAAACAAGGAAAGGTTAGGACTTTAAGTATGTTTCGTTCACATGTATTGATCTGCGGCGGTACAGGCTGTTCTGCTTCCAACAGTGACGAGATCCGTATGCACCTTGAAAAAGAAATCGCCAATGCCGGACTTGACTTGGAAGTCAAGGTGGTACAGACAGGTTGTTTCGGTTTATGCGCACTCGGACCGATCATGATCGTCTATCCGGAAGGCACATTCTACAGCAGAGTCACCACGGCTGACGTTCCGGAGATCGTCAGCGAGCACCTGCTCAAAGGTCGTGTTGTCAGACGTTTGGTGTATGATGAAACACTTCAAGAAGGTACAAACGAAATCAAATCCCTCTCCGAGACCAGTTTCTACAAAAAACAGAAGAGAATTGCACTGCGCAACTGCGGCGTGATCAACCCGGAAAACATTGAAGAATACATCGGTGTAGACGGCTATCAGGCGCTTGGTAAGGTACTGACCGAAATGACACCGGATGAAGTCATTCAAACCATCATAGATTCGGGACTGCGTGGCAGAGGCGGTGGCGGATTCCCGACAGGTTTAAAGTGGAAATTTGCTTCCGGTGACAGAGGAAAAATCCAAAAATATGTTGCTTGCAACGCCGACGAAGGCGACCCGGGCGCATTCATGGATCGTTCCATTTTGGAGGGTGACCCCCACGCTGTTTTGGAAGCAATGGCAATCGCCGGATATGCCATCGGCGCAAGCGAAGGCTATATCTATGTTCGTGCGGAATATCCGATCGCAATTCACCGTCTTGAAGTTGCCATTAAGCAAGCACACGAATACGGCATGTTGGGCAAAGACATCTTTGGCACAGGCTTCAACTTTGATATCAAGCTCCGTTTTGGTGCAGGCGCATTCGTTTGCGGCGAAGAAACCGCATTGATGACCTCTATTGAAGGCAACAGAGGCGAACCGCGTCCCCGTCCGCCCTTCCCGGCTGTCAAAGGGCTGTTCGGCAAGCCCACCGTGCTGAACAATGTTGAAACATATGCAAACATTTGTCAGATCATTTTGAACGGTCCGGAATGGTTTGCTTCAATGGGTACTGAAAAATCCAAAGGCACCAAGGTCTTCGCTCTCGGCGGCAAGATCAAGCATACAGGTCTGGTCGAAGTTCCGATGGGCACGACACTTCGTGAAGTCATCGAAGAGATTGGCGGCGGCATCCCAAACGGTAAAAAGTTCAAAGCCGCCCAAACCGGCGGACCTTCCGGCGGATGCATTCCCGCAAGCATGATCGACACTCCGATCGACTATGACAACCTTGTTGCCATCGGCTCAATGATGGGTTCGGGCGGTCTCATTGTCATGGACGAAGATACCTGTATGGTCGATATTGCTCGCTTCTTCCTCGACTTTACCGTCGACGAATCCTGTGGCAAATGCACCCCCTGCCGTATCGGTACAAAGAGACTGCTTGAGATCCTTGACAAGATCATCGCAGGTAATGGCGAGCTTTCCGACCTTGAAGAACTGGAGGAACTGGCAAACTACATCAAATCCGCTTCCCTTTGCGGTCTCGGTCAAACTGCCCCCAACCCCGTCCTTTCCACCCTCAAGCGCTTTAGAGATGAGTATGTAGCGCACGTTGTTGACAAAAAATGCCCTGCCGGCGTCTGCAAGTCGCTTCTGCAGTACAAAATCGATCAGGAAAAGTGTATTGGCTGCGGCATGTGCATGAGAAATTGCCCGACTTCTGCCATCACCAGAACCGGTTATGTCGCTCCCGGACACAAACTGGCTTCCTGCGTCATTGATACCTCCAAGTGTGTCAAGTGCGGCGCTTGTATGAACAACTGTAAATTTAAAGCAATTTCCAAGAACTGAGAAAGGAGAACCTAAAAATGGAACAGATGATTAATATTAAGATCAACGGTAAAGACTATACCGTTCCCAAGGGCACCACAGTTTTGGAAGCTGCCAGAATGGCAAATATCAACATTCCAACCCTTTGTTACCTCAAAGACATCAATGAGATCGGAGCATGCCGTCTTTGCCTTGTTGAGGTCAAAGGCGCAAGAGGGCTGGTAACCGCCTGTGTATATCCGATCGACAAAGACGGCACTGAAATCGTGACCGATTCTCCAAAAATCCGCGCAAACCGCAAGATGAACTTGGAGTTATTGCTCTCCAACCATAACAAAAAATGTCTCTCCTGCGTACGTTCGACAACTTGCGAACTTCAGAAACTTTGTAATGAATACGGTGTTGACGAAGACCGTTTCAAAGGTGCGAAGACCGAGACGAAAATCGACGATTCCTCTGTTGCCATCATTCGCGATAACAGTAAGTGTATCCTCTGCCGCCGTTGCTCCGCAACCTGTCAGAAAGTTCAAGGTATCGGCATTATCGGCGCAAACAATAGAGGTTTCGACACAGTGATCGGTTGCGCTTTTGACAGTGATCTGGCAGATACTTCCTGCATCAACTGCGGACAGTGCATCGTTGCTTGTCCAACCGGAGCACTCACCGAGCGCGATGACACGGCAAAAGTCTTTGAAGCACTCGCAGATCCCGGCAAGCATGTGGCGATCTGTTGTGCGCCCTCCGTTCGTGCGCAGATCGGCGAATGCTTCGGCTATCAACCCGGAACAGACTGCGAAGGCAAAATGGTTGCGGGCGTCAAAGCTCTCGGTTTCGATGGTGTTTATGATATGAACCTCACTGCCGACTTAACCATCATAGAAGAGGCAACCGAATTCCTTGACAGAGTCAAGAACGGCGGACCGCTTCCACTCATTACATCCTGTTCTCCCGGTTGGATCAAGTTCTGCGAGCATTACTTCCCGGAGATGACAGAAAATCTTTCAACTTGTAAATCTCCTCAGCAGATGTTCGGCGCACTTTACAAAACCTACTATGCTGAAAAGATGGGGCTTGACCCGAATGATATCGTATTCGTTTCGGCAATTCCCTGTACCGCCAAAAAGTTTGAGGTTAGCAGACCGGATCAAAATGCGGCAGGCGTTCCGGATGTTGACTTCGCGATCACCACAAGAGAACTTGCAAGAATGATCAAGCAAGCAGGCGTTGATTTCTGCGCATTAGAAGATGAAAAATTCGACGATCCGTTCAGCATCGGTTCGAGTGCCGGCGCGATCTTCGGCGCAACCGGTGGTGTTATGGAAGCCGCACTTAGAACCGCAGCAGAAGTCATTCTCGAAAAACCTCTTGAAAAGGTAGACTTCCCGGAAGTACGCGGCACGGAAGGTATCAAACTGGCAAGTTACAAACTCGGCGACATCACTGTCAATGTGGCAGTCACTAGTGGGACAGCCAACGCAAAGAAATTGCTCAATGCCGTGAAGGCAGGCGAGATCAAGGTGGACTTTATCGAAGTCATGGCTTGTCCCGGCGGATGCGTCAACGGCGGCGGTCAGCCTTATCAGCCCGCCGAGGTACGCAACAATGTGGATCTGCGTGCCCTACGTGCAGCCGTACTTTACAAGGATGATGCGGAGTGTGACATCAGAAAGTCACACGAGAACAGTTCGGTGAAAAAGTTATACAACGAGTACTTCGGAGAACCGAACAGTCACAAAGCACATGAGATCCTGCATACCAGCTATATCAAGAGAGGTCTCTTCACGAAATAAGATCAAATCAAAAAAAGGGGCGGTAAAAAACTTTTTGCTGCCCCCAAAAAGCGGCAGAAAGACGCCGTTTTTTTGTATTATTGTCCCATTTATTCCATTGCAAAAGCGGCGGCTTATAGCCAACAAAAGAGATCTATAGGAGGTTATTAGCACCTCCTTTTTTGAAAATTCATAGAAAGCACTTGATTTTTCTCAATAAAAGGTATATCATAAACGGTACTGTTTGTTAGTGAAAGGAAACGCTTTGACTCTGTCGAAGATAAAAACATATGAACCGAAAGAAAAATCTTCCGCTCTGGATCGTCGTTCTGCTAGATATTTTGTTGATCGGTATCTGTTTGCTGACATTTGCATTCTTCCATCACGTGAAGGATGCAATGTTTGAAAGTGATACTTTCCTTCCGGACATCGACCGTCCGACCTTAACCACATCCGAGCCCGAAGAACACCTTGTCCATGAATGGATATTCAAAGAAAAAATCTCCGCCGGATGCACCACAGAAGGCTATACCGTTTATGTCTGCTCCTGTGGAGAAGAAAAGAAAGAAGAGCACACAGAACCGTTTGGACACAGTGATACAATCCTCAAAAACAAGACAGATGCCACCTTTGAGCATCCAGGGTACACAGGTGATGAATATTGCAACCGTTGCGGAGAACTGTTGCGAGCCGGGCAGGAAACGCCGGCACTGCAACATAAAAGTACGGTACTCATCAACGCTGTGGAAGCGACCTGTGTAAAAAATGGTTATTCGGGAGATATCTTCTGCAATGACTGCCAAAAAATCGTTGCCAAAGGCAGTGTGACACCGAAAACAGACCATCACTATACTAAAAGTGCCGTTATTGCATCAACCTGCATCACGCAAGGTTATACCCTTTATTGCTGTAATAACTGCTCCGCGGAGCGAAAGAGCGATTATACCGAAAAAAGTACGCACACACAGAGCTGCGGCGGAAAATGCGCCGTTTGCCAAGAATATCTTGTGGATATTTCCGGGCAGTTCGGCATAAACGGTGCGGGTATGTTTTTAGATGATGACCAAGTTGTCAGACTCACCGATGACGAGAAGATCAGACAATATGCAAAGGATCATCATATCACCTTGCCGAAAGACGATGTGTCATTCGCGGAAAGCGAAAAATATATTTCTCTTTACCGCAGTCACGACATCTATCTCGCCGTTAGAGAGATCAACCGAAGCCGTGGAAGTTCTTACCCTGCGCTGCGCTACTATATCTATGACATTTATGTCAGAAATATCGAGAATTTCTATACTGTCACAAAAAAGGATGCTCTTGAAAACCAAGTGGCATATGCCGAAAAAAATATGGGTGCAGAAGTCGTTGCCGCTATCAATGGGGACTATTACAACTTAGGGCATTGCAAGATTGCCGTTCGAAACGGTCAGATTGCCAACAACAAAGTGGGTGAAACAGTCAATCGGGACGTAGCGGCTCTCTATTACGACGGCAGATTGTGCACTTATACACCTGAAAATTATGATTTAAATACGATCATGGCGCAAGATCCCTATCAGATCTGGAATTTCGGTCCGGCACTCATTGATGAAAACGGTAAGGCGATAAAAAAGTTCGACAGCAACAGTTATGCAGGCATCATGAATGAAGAAGCGCCTCGTTCTGCGATCGGATATTATGCTCCCGGGCACTATTGCTTTGTTGGAGTGGTTGGACGGCAGAAAGATGTTCCCGCCGGATTGAAAATGAAGGATCTGGCAACCATCTTTGAAAAACTCGGATGCGCGGTAGGCTACAATTTGGACGGTGGCGACAGTTCTCAATCCTACAATGCAGGAGAAGTTCTCTATCACAGCAACGATCACCGCTCTGTACCTGACATTCTCCTCATCGGAGAGATAAAAAGAAAGGATGAAGAAGGATCATGAGAAATTTTTTTGACCGTGTTTTCGCCATTTTGCCGCATGTGAACATCGCCCTTGCAGTCGTGGTGATCACTTGCTTTATCATCGATCGTTTTAACCGCATGATGGAATTTATGAACAGCGATGTCACCAAAATGTTGGTGCTGATCTTCGCAATCCTATCCCTTGTGCAGGCGATCATGTATATTATTTTCAGAAGAACAAAATAAGAAAGCCCAATCCGATCTCTTTTCAAGGAAAAGGATCGGGTTTTTCAAGAAATATTTAAGAATTTCTGTAGTTTTGTCAATGATCTGATACCAAAAAAGTCAAGAAATAAAGTAACGAGTTTTGTTAAGCGCTTTTGCTGACGCTCGTTGAACTCTCACGCGCGATCAAATACCGGGGCTTTCAGGATGTGTGCGCTTAGTTTTAGTAAAATGGGTAAATTCGGCTCCGTTGTCGGTCTGAATCGTCTTTGGAGCATACCCAAAGAAAGTAATGGCACGTTTTACAAAGTCTATGGTGGAATAACCGCTGTTTTCTTCGTAAGCATAGATAAACCTCTTTCTTGACGCTTCTTCTATCATAGTGTATTGATAGAATTTTTGACCGTTTTTCCCTGAATAACAAACTTTCGGAACGAATTTCACGTCCATTTGCCACTTGATACCGATCATAGCCGGAGTGTCGTATGGTTTGTTATGCAGCGACTTTTTCTTTGTGGATTCTGCCTTTTTACGAAATCCGAGATGAACAAAGACACGGTACAGAGAACCGGGATGGTGGGAATATGCCTTGTCCTCGCGCAGCTTGCCATATAACTCACCTAAGGATATGTTGGGGGTTCTTCTGTGATAATCCTTGATCCACTTGATCTCCTGCTCGGTGTGGGCATTCGGATGCGGAGAATACAGACGCTGGGACTTTGGCATAAGGGATTCCTTGGTGCCGTCATACGCTTTATTCCACCGCATCAGAGAGG